>JACRFB010000019.1 GCA_016218045.1 Ignavibacteriota bacterium | reverse complement strand
TGTTCCGCTCCCGCTGTCCCCTCGCGCTTCGACTCCGCTCAGCGAGACACAGGGGCGTTGTTCCGCTCCCGCTGTCCCCTCGCGCTTCGACTCCGCTCAGCGAGACACAGGGGCGTTGTTCCGCTCCCGCTGTCCCGCTCTCATCCCGGACGTAGCTCTGCATTGCTCGCTCCGTCGCGCCTGAGTATCTTGTGCCTCCATGTGCGGCTTCGCTGGAATATTCGCCTATAATCGTCCTCAACCGGAGATCACGCCGGCGCTTCTCACGCGCATGAGCGACAGTATCCGGCATCGGGGTCCGGATGATGGCGGACACTTCGTTTCCGATGACGGACGCGTGGGTCTGGCCTTCCGACGGCTCTCGATCATCGACCTCTCGCCCGCGGGCCATCAGCCGATGTGTACACCCGACGGCTCGCTGTGGATCGTCTTCAACGGCGAGATCTACAATCACGCGACGCTGCGCGCGGAACTCGAGATGATCGGTTACGTGTACCGCTCGAAAACCGACACGGAAACGCTGCTCTACGCCTACCAGGAATGGGGCGAACGTTTTGTGGAGCGGCTCGAGGGCATGTTCGGCATCGCGCTGTACGATGTAAAAAAGGATACACTGCTCCTCTATCGCGACCGCATCGGCATCAAGCCGGTGTATTATGCCGAGCGCGCGGGACAGTTCTTTTTCGGCTCCGAAATCAAGGCCCTGCTTGAACACCCGGCCTTCGAGGCGCGCGTCAACGACGAGGCGCTGCATCACTATCTGACCTACATCCACACGCCCGCGCCGCTCACACTGTACGAGGGCATATACAAGCTGGAAGCCGGTCATTTTCTCCGCATCGACCGTACGGGCGCGCGTACCGACACGCAGTATTGGGACGTCTTTACGGAGCCCGAGCCGGACTTCGATTATTCGAACGAGGATCGTGTCGCCGCCCGCATCCGCGAACTCTTCACGCAGGCAGTGGAGAAACGCATGATGTCGGATGTGCCCTTCGGTGTGTTCCTCAGCGGCGGCATCGATTCGTCGGCCAACGTGGCTTTTATGGCCGGGCTCATGAACCGCCCCGTCGACACGTTCACCGTGGCTATTCAGGGGCAGGAAGACACCAACGAGTTCCAGTGGGCGCGGCGCATCGCGCAGCAGTTCGGGACGAATCATCACGAAGTGCTGATCGACAACACCGGCTTCCTCGATATGCTGCCGACCATCATTCATCATCAGGACGAACCACTCGCCGATCCGGTCTGTTTCCCGCTCTACCACGTGTCCAAACTCGCGCGCGAGAACGGCACCATCGTCATTCAGGTGGGTGAAGGCAGCGATGAACAGTTCGCGGGGTATCAGAGCTACCTGCGCGCGCGGCGACTTATGCAGCTCCCGCGTCCGCCGCGTTTCCTCGGCCGCGCCGCGTACGGCGCTCTCGCCCCCTTCTTCAAATCGCGGCGTGTGGACTACCGCCAGAACGTGGTGCGGAATCTGCTGGAAGGTGATCCCGTATTCTGGGGAAACGCGGTCGCGTTTTATGATCGCGAGAAAGAGCGGCTGCGCGGAAAATCGCCGCATTTCTCCTCGTCCTTCGAACTTGCGCGCGCGCGTTTCGACATCGCGCGAAAACATGGCGCCACCGATCCCCTCGACGAAATCATCTACTGGGAAATCAAGAACCGCCTCGCCGAGCTGCTCCTGATGCGAGTCGACAAAATCACCATGGCGGTGAGCATCGAGGCGCGTGTGCCCTTCCTCGATCACAAGATGGTGGAGTTCTCGCGGCACATTCCCGCCGCATTAAAAACGCGCAACGGTGTCACAAAGTACATCCTGAAAAAAGCCCTGCGCGGCATACTGCCCGACGAGATCATCGACAGGAAGAAGATCGGCTTCGCGGGATCCGGGAAAAACATGCTCACACCCGAGATATACCGGCACGCGCGCTCCGTGCTGCTGGGCAGCAGGCACGGGCTCTTCGATCTTGAGTATGTGCGCGGGCTGCTCGACGAATACGAGCGCACACGCATCAATTACACACCGCAGATCTGGGCGCTGTACAATTTCGAACTCTGGCACCGCTGGTGGATACAGCGCGACCGCTCATTCTGACTCACAACACGGTTCCGTATGGCTCTTGCTCCTGCTTCCTCGCGGCTTTATTGGGTGGACATCCTCCGGGGCCTCGCAATACTGCTCATGATCCCGGCGAATCTCTCGCCCTATTTCACCGAACCGCATCCGATGTGGTACCGCATACTCGGTTCCTTTGCCGCTCCCACCTTCATCGCGTTGAGCGCGGGCATGGTGGTGCTGCGCGGGGCCGATCACCCGTTTGTATACTATCTTCGCCGCGGACTGCTGGTCACCTGCGTGGGCATGCTCCTCGACGCGGGACTCTGGTCGATACTGCCGTGGACCTCGTTCGATGTATTATATATCATCGGACCGGGCATGATACTCGGCTACTTCGCGCGACGCTGGAAACCCGCCGCGCTGTTTGCGGGTTTCGCCGTGTTTGCCGCGATGGCGATGCTGCTGCAGAAAATGTGTCAGTATGATCCGGTGCCGCTGCAGATCTACTGGTCGGAATTTTCATGGCCGGAAACAGGACGCCTGTTCGTGAGCTGGTTCGTCGACGGCTGGTTCCCGATCTTTCCCTGGATGGGATTTGTACTTTTTGGCGCGGGACTCTTCGGCCTTCTGCTGCGCACCGACGCGGAGTACTATACAACGAGGCTGCTGATAAGCGGATTCGTTCTCACCGTGTTGGGTTTTATTCTGCTCTTTGTTGCCATACCCGGACTCGACAGCATCGCCGCGGGGAGCGTCGTCGAGAACCGCGACGGCTATTCCGAGATCTTTTATCCTCCCTCGCTCGGATATCTACTTGCCGCAGCCGGTCTCGTCATTCTCTCGGCACTCGCTCTACGCCGTATGCCGCGCAATCCTCTGCTTTCCGCAATTTCCTTTTTCGGCCGTTACTCGATGATGGTGTATATACTGCATCAGGCGCTCGGTGCGCAGGTCATCGCGCCCATTCTTGAAGCGCGCGGCCTCGAAAGCATCGACTCGGGACTGCTTTTCACCGCAGTAAACTTTCTCGTGGTGCTGGCCATCGCGCTGATCTGCGGCGCCATCGGTCTCGTGAAAAAACGGTATCCCCCGCGCGCGCTGCCCTGGCAGATATTGTTCGGGAGATAACACCACGACTCAACGGCACACGGCCATCACGCGTGTACTTCTGCCGTGAGATGTGCTGAGGCGGAGCAGGTACAAGCCGTTCGCCAATGGAGAGGCATCCGTTTGGATGTTGAAATCGAAATAATGGTCGCCGGCCGGCTGCTGCGTATCCACCAAGGTGTGCACGATACGACCGAGTTGGTCGTGGACGACGAGGGTCACTGTCGAGGCGGCGGGCAAGGTGTATCGGATACGCGTCGAGCCGGAGAAGGGATTCGGGTGATTCTGTGCGAACTGCGGCAGCGGCGCCGGATCTGTGTGGTGTGTATACGTCGACCGTGGACGTGTATCCGCCACGGTAATCTCATCCACCCACATCGTCTGTTCCACCGGCGATCCGTCGCCGATATACGGCGCGATCATGAACTGGTTGAACGACATGCCCGGCAAGGCGCCCGTGCGTAACATCACATCGGGCGCGTCGATCATCACGGCGCCGTCGAACCAGTAGCGCACGACGCCGTCCGGCACACCTTTCCCGCCCACGATGGTATTGAGCTTAAAAAACGCCTCGACGAAGTGCCAGTCGTTTTTGTTGTAGGTGCCGCCGCTGTCGCCGAAACACACACGCGGGGCATGCCAGACCTTGCCGTTGCGGTAGTCGGCTCCCGCGCGGTAACAGTCTCCCGCGGGATAGCGGTCCGACGTCCCGTTGCAGCCCGCCACCGCGCGCTGTTCGGTGATGGTGCTGAGATCCTGGCCGATACGTCCAGCGTCGATATTCAGCGCATCCTGTATCGCGAGCAGCGGACGGCCCTCGTTCTGTTCGATGTATGTCGTGAGATGTGTGGCGGCCGGACCGATCCAGCGGCTGTCGATATTGGTCAGGAGATGGAATTCGTGCGGATGATACGGTCGATTTGATCCCTCCCAATTCGCGCTGTACTTCACCCAGTAGCTCACATACACCGAATCGCTCGGAGCAAAGAGCCGTCGTACACCGCCGCCCGTGGTGGGTGTTGTGGCGCCCTTCAGAAAACGAAATTCGAGCGAAGCAGCGCTGCCAGGGATGTGTTCGCTGCCGCTGATCACGATCCTGTCGTTATCGTACCACCCGCGGGCGCTGAAGTTCGCGGAGTCGCAGGCCTCGCGGAAAAACACATTCTGTGCGTGCGCTGTGACCATCAGGACGAGTGCAAGCAATACCACCCGAACGACATCAGGTATATAGCGGAACGGGTCTCGTGTCATCGACGAACTCTTCTGCGGCAGTGAATCTATCGGTTTTTGCGGTTGTATGACCGTTCAGTGCGAGCATCAACGGGTGCGCGTGAGCGCATGCCAGCATCTCACCCGCCTGATACACCCGGGATACACCGGCATAATTGAACCTACTCACCCGCCGCCGGTTGTGCAAGCACACTTCCGGTGGCGGGTGAAACGCCTCGTGGAGATGACGCGAATGTCGTGACGCGGTGACAGGAACAACGACACTCTCCAACACGAATACCGTCGGTACGATTAATACGCCATGCTGTCCACGGTCTCTACGATTCGTGCCTGCGGCTTTGTCATGACAACTCCCTCCAACTGGCCCCACACGATGCGCAGCCGGCCGAGCAGATCCTCGGCCTGAGCGGCGGTGTCGAACACAAGATCGACCATCACATGGTTGGGATCATCAACCGGACGTAAAATCTGATACCTGCGCACGCCCGATTTGGCCCGACCGACGGGATCGTTATCGAAGGCCTGTTTCCATCCGTCGTAGCTCGGAACATCGTGCTCAATGCGGAGTATATACATGGTGTCTCCTTTTACTGACATTGGTGAGAATACGTTGTATCCGCTCCGCCGCGGCACTGCCACCGCCGGACCTGCATGGGATCCCCATGCCGGTATGGCGCGGCGTGCCGTTCGGCTGCATGCCGCTGTAATGGAAGCGCCTTGGTGAATACGTGGTGCGGATGGTTGCTGCAGGAACATACGGCGCTATTGTGGCATTGTCAATTCCGCTGCCACGCATCGGTCCTTTCAACGCAGTGGGACAGACAGGCAATTTGGGGTGTTGCGACTTCACAGACGTCGGTTCGCCCGATCCAGGCAACACGGACTGCGCCTTGACATTAAAGGTAATTCAACTAACTTTCAACTGTATCCCCAAATCGCTCTTACGACGCGTGAGCCGTGTGAGACTCCGTTTGATTGGTGCGTGCTCTGCAGCAATCTGTCCACAACACTCGCACGCTATAGTGTCCATCGCTCCCCATCCCGTGAGAGCAGGCGAGCGCCACAGGTCTCTCTCACGATAGATTACCGGAGTCACCATGAAAGCAGCATCCCTCCCAGTATACATACTTCTCCTTTGTCATGCGGGTCTGTTCATAGACACCACCGCGCAGACACGCATCGATATGACACTGGAGGTCGATTCCGTGCAACGACAGTTCATCATAGCTCGTCCCAGTGGAACAGCACCCGCGGGTGGTTACCCATTGGTGGTAATGTTGCATGGAACCTCGGGCGACGGCGAGAAATTTTACAACATTTCCGGCTGGAAGGAAAAGGGCGAGCAGGAGAATTTTGTTACAGTATTTCCCAGTGCATTGCAATACTGCTTTTACACCGACGACGGTAGCGGCATGATGCATCTCACCACCAAATGGAAAAATGGTGACGCCTTGCAAAAGCTGTGTCCCGGCGCCCGTCCCATGAAAGACGATATTACCTTCCTCCGAAGGATGATTGACACTATCGCTGCTCTTCTTCCGATAAACTTGCGTAAAATGTATGTGAGTGGCTTCTCGAATGGCGGCGCCATGGCCTCGAAACTGATGGTGGAAATGAGTGACATTTTCGCTGCGGCTTCGTGCGGCAGCGGTCTGCTCAGCGAGCAGGACTCGGCGCAGGCTCGACGAAATCTGCCCGCCTGGTTCATTCTCGGTACCGACGATCCGTTGTGGCTGCTCTCCTACCAGAATGCGGGGATCCCACTCCAGCGGTTCCCCTTCAACGACAGCACGGTGACACACTATCTCGCACCTCACATCCAACGGTATCTGGGCGCGCTGGGCCTTGCGAATCAGTATAGGAAGGACTCCATCGGGAATGTGCTCACCTACACATACACCACACCATCGTCCGCGCTACCGGTAACGGAGTTCCGATTCTCCCTCATCAGAGGCCTGGAACACGAATACCCCAACGGTGTGAATCACTGGCTCGTCGCAGCGAATTTCTTATGGGATTTCTACAAACGGCAGCAACTGCCCACTACCGTTGAGAGCGCTCCAGCGACGATGGCATTCGACGTCTATCCGAATCCGGCGCAGGAATATTTTATCGTCAAGTGCACCGGAGAGGTGCACGTATCGCTCAGCAATCTCCTCGGACAGTCTGTCTTCGCATCACGAACTACCGGCGGCCAACGTATCACCTTACCCACGATGGCGCGTGGTGTGTACACACTCCGCCTTGAACATCAAGGGATCGTGCAGGTGTCATCCCTCGCGATTATACCACGGTAGCCGGATACGATACCGGCGCACGACAGATTTTATAACACCATCCGGATCATTGCCGCAGTATTTTCTCCATCGTTTTCCCCTTGGCGAGTTCATCGATCAGTTTGTCGAGGTAGCGGATTTTCTGCATCAACGGATCTTCGATATCTTCCACGCGGATGCCGCACACGACACCGGTGATTTTTGCACTGAGAGGATTAAATGCCGGGGCATTCGTGAAGAACGTCTCTATGTCGCTTCCCTTCTCCAGTTCCTTCAGCAGCTCGGCCTGGCTGTATCCGGTCAGCCAGCAGATAATGTTATCTACCTCCTCCTGCGTGCGATTCTTGCGTTCCGCCTTTTGCACATAGTGTGGATACACACCAGAAAATTTCATCGAAAATATCCTATGCCCGGACATGGACGTACCTCCTTCAGATTGTAGTTATGCGGCGATCACCTGATTCTGTCTTTATAGTGAGTCCACGCGTCCGATACTGACGGACTTCAGATCCAAGGCCATATACCGCGCGCCGGGCACGGGATTCGTCCTGTACGGCGGGATATCGCGGAAGCCCAGCGCCTCGTACATTGCCTGCGCTGTGTGCATGGACGGGAGTGTGTCGAGCACGAGGGAGCGATAGCCCAACGACACGGCATCGTGGATGATGGTGCGCGTCAGAAGCAGGCCGTAGCCGCGCCCGCGGAAAGCGGGGCGCACGTAGAGCCGTTTCATCTCGGCCGTGTCACTGTCCCACGCGCGCAGGGCGCCACAACAGGCCGGCTCATCGTCGATACATCCCAGGTACAGTCGACCACCCGGCGGCGAGTACACACCCGGCAGTGTAGACACTTCGGTCTCGAAGTCCTGAAAGCAGAGATCAACATCGAGGGAGGCCTGGTATTCGCGGAACAGTGCTCGCACCTGTTCCAATGCGGCAGTGTCCTGGGCGGAAATGACAGACGTGGTGAGCATACTAGCGCGTGCTCGCTACATCGTGAATCGTGCGAATGTATTTCCGTTGAAAGTCCCTATCGTTTCACCGCCTACAACAAACCACAGTCTGCCCTGCCGATCCTTGCTGATTGTCCAGATCGAATTGCCGGGCAGTCCGTCCTTCGTGGTGAAATTCGTGAACACGCGGCCATCATACTTCCACAGACCTGCATCGATGCTGCCGATCAAGAGAGTTCCTGTTTCGTCTTCGGCCATCGTCCACGGCCGCGCCAACGTGCCTTCCTTGGCCCCGAGTTTCTTGAGAAAGCCGGGATTGGCCAGACCGTGTTCATCGGTTACGTTCTCAAACTCCACCCCCGTGTAGCGAAACAAACCCGCGCCATTGTTGCCCGCCCAGATGTTCCCGGACTTGTCCTGGAACAGTGTACGGACGGCCGCCTTGTCCAATCCGTGCGCGGTGAAATAGGTGTACCGTGCGCCGTCAAATCGGCACACACCACGCTCCTGCGTTCCGAACCAGACACTGCCCTCCCGGTCAACAAGGGTTGAATAGACGCTGTACGGGCGGTTGATATCGTTGGGTGACGGGAAGTAGGTGACGGGATGAATGGCGAAACTGGTGAACGACTTTCCGTTGTACACACACATGCCGTCCGGCCGCCCGAAGAAGAGATCGCCTGGTGAGGGTCGAAATATCCCGGGAGGTGCCGTATTGATGCGGGCGGTGTAATCGATGATGGACTGTCCGTCGTAACAACACACACCGTCACTGGTTGTGAACCATATTTTCCCGTGCACATCTTCCTTGACGAGGCGCACAAAGTTGCTGCACAGGCCGTCCCTATCTGTAATCTGCACCAGTCGCGTGCCGTCGTAGTAAAACACACCTTCGCCGTTGCTTGCAAACCAGTAGTTGTTCCTGCTGTCCTGCATCATGCTGCCGATATTCTTCCCAAGTGCTGCAACCGTGCGGCCAATGGGTGTCCACTTGTTACCCTCGGGTACTCGCGGTTGCGCCGCGAGGTGCTGTCCGAAACACACAGTACACAACGTGAGAAGCGCGAGTACAATCGAGTGAAGCGTCATTGAGGATCGAGGCATAGTATGATACTTCCTGATTGATTTGATGTAATTAGACAGAAAGACATCTGTTACGGGCAAGATTCACAGCAATTCCAGGGCCGTGCACCGGCTTGAGATGTATGCCTCGGCTAACCACGATCCGCGTTATAACAAAGTCATTCTGATCTTGCTTCAACATATGCGGCGTGAAGCAGCGCATACAACTCTTCGGAAAGATTGGTTGTGCTGCTGCCTTGTCCGATACTTTTCCCGATCAAGACTTCTATCGGCTCGATACTGTTTGGCGCCGCCTTCTCAAAGACGCTGCGCCACAACTGTATTGAAGGTGGTTTCTCTGGTGTATAATACAGGGATACGAGTCCTGCATTTTCGGACGGTAGATACGGAAGAATAGTGACGTATTGTTTTCCAGACCACGAAAATATGCGCGCATTGTTTTCGTTGCCTAGCTGCTGTGCCCAAGCGATCATGGAGTTATATTCAGCGCGGTAGGTCTGTGGTCCGTCCTTTACTGCCTGCTCGAACAGCCCAGTGCCCTGTTTCTTCCCGTCGGATGGAAGAATGAGCGATTGTGCAATTGCCCTGATATCGGGAGCAATACGTTGGGGCAGCAGTAATAGCGATTGACCGACCAGAAACGAAGAAATTGTAATAATATCGAGTGTCAGTCCGTGTGTTTTTTCTTCGAGATACGCTAGAAGACGGAGTAAATCCTGCGGCACCTCATCTAGGACAAAGACGATGCGAAACTCCCCTTCCGACAATGAACGCTCCATCGTCTGATTGAATTCATACGACGATGCAATACCAGGTTGAAACACGGCTTCGAGATATGCCTCCAACGAATCGAAACCTTTTTTCCACAAATAGCTGCTCGCTAACACCTCACCAAGCGTCTCCCTCGTCATACCCCGCAAAAATGCCGCGTAAGAAAGGGCCTGCGCTACAACGGCCCGGCGAGCTTCATTGTTCCGCGCCAATTTCACCTCCACAACAACGAGTCTTCCACTGCTTTCGATGAGAAGAAGGTCCATGGAACCGTTCTGCAGAGGCACCTCGCTCCCAATTACAGCCACTTCTGGTTGACCAATGAGTGGAAGCATTCTGGGATTCTCCTCGATCAAACCATGGAGTTCGGCTTCAATAGGAAAACCACTTGATTGAAGCGTATGCCAGGTATTACCCGATTTGGACCAGATGGAGGGCACGAGAACCTCAAGCTACATTTTCAGTAATGGATGACGGAGGTTGGAGATAAATCGAGAGAGATATTCATTTGTGGGCGAACTGGGTGCACGAGAAATTTATGTTCATCCATTTACAATTGCGCCCTCTCCGGTATTGAGAAATAAAACACCGCACCTTTGTCCGGCTCACTCTCGGCCCAGACGCGGCCCCCATGTTTGTGAACGATACGTTGAACATTTGCCAGCCCAATTCCCGTTCCTTCGAACTCTTCCAAGGAATGCAGCCGCTGAAAAACACTAAAAAGTTTGTTCGCGTATTGCATGTCGAATCCGACACCGTTATCGCGAACAAAGAAAAGTACTTCATGGGACTCGCGCATGAAACCGACCTCAATTTCGGTCACGTGCCTGGGTCGCGTATACTTCAAAGCATTGTCCAACAGATTCACCCACACCTGTTTGAGTAACGATGAGTCGCCCGACACACGTGGCAAGTCCGCGATGCTCCACGCGACGTGTCGGCTCTCAGTCACAGGACTCAGTTCTTGTATCGACTCGTGAAGCAGTCCATTCATATCTACCGACCCGTGGCGCAACTCCCGTCTCCCGGTTCGGGAGAACTGCAGCAGATCATCGATTAGCATTGCCATACGATGCGCTGCGTCGGAGACCACATCCAGATAGTGTTTTGCCTTCTGCGGCATGCCGTCGGGGAATTGCTCGTGCACCAATTCCACATACCCGCTGATGTGGCGCAGCGGTGCCCGTAGATCGTGCGACACGGAATACGAAAATGCCTCCATCTCGTTGTTGGCCGCCTCGAGCTGCAGAGTACGCAGCCGAACCCGCTCCTCCAACTCCTCCGCATGCCGCTTCGATTGTTGTAACAACCGTGCCTGTTCGATTGTTATGGAGATTTGATTCGCAACTTCGACGGCAATATCCTGTTCCGCAGCGGTGATGTTCCGCTCGGCAACCCATCCGAGACATAGCACACCAATCACACGGTGTGGCGACACGATGGGTGCAAGCACAGTGGCACGAGCCTGAATGGTAAGTACCATTCGAACCAGCGAAGATACGGCGCTCTGTGGCAGTTCATTCTCGAGCTGAATCCCATCATGCCCATCGAGCGCAGCCAGTGCCACGTGCAGCTCCCCAGGCAGCGCAAGGACCTTTCGCAAGACCACGTCCTCGTCATTGTTCGTGACGAAAATCCGCACGTCCAAACTTTCGAAATCGAAAAATCCCACTCCCACCTGGGTGCAGTGCAGCAATTCTCTCAGTTGCAGAATGGCGTCTTGCGTGATTGTATCCGGTGCGTCGACACCGCGCACGATCGTCTGGTCTATCCGATGAAGATTTGCGAGCCTCTCCGCGTACAGATGCAACGCATCCTCCGCCCTCTTTCGTTCGGTGATGTCCTGGCTGCTGCTCAAGCGGTGGGGAATACCTTGAAGCTGGATCGTTTCGCTGGAAAAGAGAATGGAACGCAATGTTCCATCAGCCGCAAGAAACTCCAACTCGAAATCGCGAAGTGAGCCGCCCGGGCTTTGAAGAATTCGAACCATGTGATCACGGGTATCGAGAGTGACCAAGCCCAATTCGTAGGCATTTTTCCCAATGATGTGGTCGCGTGTGAAGCCGGTCAACCGTTCAAATGCCGGATTCACATCCACAAAAATTCCATCCAGCGTAGCAATTGTAAACGGGGTAGGATTTCCATGAAACGCCGCTGAGAATTTTTCATCACTCGCACGTACTTCCGACTCGCTGCGCTTCTGATCGGTGATGTCGATCATCGTAGTGATGTGATGCGCTTCCCCATTCAGTGTGAGGGGTGCCGACGAAAACAGGACGGTGATACGCCGCCCGGATTTCACGGTTGCAGTCAATTCACTGGATGAGAGCCCTCCTGCGGCGAGTTGTCGCCGGATGATTGCGGCCCGCTCCTCCAAGGTCCACATCCCGAGTTCCGTCGATGAATGCCCTATCACTTCTTCCCGAGTAAAACCGAACATGTTTAGGAAGGCCTCGTTCACATCGAGAAATTTTCCATCGACTATACGCGTAATAGTCATACCGGCAGGGCCTACATGAAACGCCTTTGCAAAGCGTTCTTCCGAATCACGGAGTTGGCGCTCCGCTGTTTTTCTTTCGGAGATGTCCACAACCGTCACAATAAAATGTGTCGGATGCCCATAAGGATCGCGCTGCAACGCAGCGCTGACATCGGCGAAGAGCAGCGACCCGTCCTTCCGCACGTATCGTTTCTCAAATCGTATTGCGTCCTGCTCACCGTTCAGCAATGGACCGAGCAGGGCCTGCGTCGGTCCGACATCTTCAGGCGGTGTCAATTCCTGCCAAGTCTTGCCGCGCAACTCTTCACGTCCATATCCCAACATCTCACAGAATGCGCGGTTCACCTCAACCTCGCCGGTTGGCAGGGTGATGGATTTCCCGACATTTGCCGCCTCGAAAATGCCACGATATCTGGCCTCACTGGCCACCAATGCATCAGCCGCCGCCTCACGTTGCAAACGCGCTGAGAGGAGTCTGCCGAGCAGGACTGTCGCAAGCGGATATACGAGCAGAACCGGCGCTCCAATCTTGGTATAAGCGTTTTGCACCGTACCGATTGGAAGTGTCAGCATAAGCCCGAGCATGACAATGTGCACCACGAGGCCAAAGCCATACAATTCAGGCACAGGGATTTCCTTCTCCCGGTTGGGCGTGTACCTGCGCCAAAGAATACCCACCGTGCCGGTAGCAAGAATCACAAGGATGCCCATCACGGCGCCCGGACCTCCGAGCGCTAAACGATACACCCCCGCGATACACATTGCGAAAACGGCGGGAATCGGACCAAGGAACAATCCAGTAAGCGAGAGCAGAACGGAACGCGTGTCAAAGATGATGCCTTCCTCGAGCTGCATCGATTCCATCATGAGACCAATGCAGATACCACCAAGTATTATTCCTGCCAGTACTTGTCGGAGCAGCCGTGCACGTATGGGAGCGCGGGCCGTTATAAGGTCAAACACCAGCATCATGGCCAGCAGCAGGGCTGCGTTCTGAAACAGGGCCATCAAAACCGTGGTCATTCTACCACCTCCTACGCAGCGTTGAGTCTGCGTACACTTGAACACGAGAGCTTCGCTTCTTTCCGTGCGAAATGATGGGCATCGTCCTGCCGTTCAGTCCACGGTCGAACAAACAAAGTGTAAACATCGACCCACGAAGGTACACGGATATGTGGGCAAATTCAACGGACAGACGCCTCCAAGGAAGAGCACGTTAGAAGGCACGCCCGTCTTCTGCTCGAAGCATACCAGGCAGGTGATCTGATTCACACATCATCGAGCTATTGTTCGGAGTTGCAATCTACGCCATCGATCCTCTCCAGGATACGAAAGCGCAGATCATCGATAACAGGGGTGTAGTGACTGATCACAATCCGATGTAATTCCGGAAAGTCGCGCGTTGTGCCGGGTCCCGCGGGCCACGGTTTGTGCTCCAGAATTTGAACGATAAAGCGAGGGCGCACGGCTGACATTTCGCGAAGAAATTCGCGGCGCAAGCGGAGAATGTAGGGTGAATCGATGTGGTGATAAAAGTGGAAATCGTACATGAACCGTGTCGCTAGCGGCGCGCGCGCCAGCAGCATACCGTGTACGGCGCCGCCGGACCAGTCGAGCGGCTGCACCACGTCGCCCGCGCGCTGATGCGTGCGCAGATACCGCGCTATGGCGTCGGGCACGCCATCCTTGGGCGGATCCGTGTCGCGCGCCTGCAGCAGATGGTCGACGGCCGCACCGGAGAGGTAGAGCAACAGCACACAGACAGCCAGCGGAGCACCCATCGCCGATACTCGACGAACCGCGGGAAGGACGGTAAACGACATCGCGGCACAACACAAAGTGAGATAATAATACGGCAACCAGTGGTAGCTCCAGAACTGTCCCGCGACGGCGGGATACAATGCGGCGGCGCAGAGCAGACCGCATAACCAACGGACTTCACGGCGGTAGGTTCCATTTTTGTTCAGGACAAATACGCCGAGTATGGCCAGCGCGGTGTAGGGTGTGGCCACACCTTTTCCTGTCGATACCACGAGATATATAATCCGCGGCCAGCCCGATATGGGGCTGTGACCGCCCGTCATCGCCGTGTACAGCGGCCAGTAGTTGCGGGCCATATCCACAAAGGGAGCGAGTCCGCCTGAGAGGGCGAGATACACACACATCGTTGTGAGGGGCAGCAGCAGTCCCGCGGCAAACACCACGGCGCGGCGCGGCCACACAACAGTGTGCGCGCCTGTGCCGAACATCACGGGCAGAAGCGGCAGGACGAGCAGCAGCGCGTGTGGTTTGATAAGCATCGCCACACCGGCACAGGCGCCAGCGGCGGCTGCTCGGATAAGTGGCAGACGGTTGCCCGCAAAGACCAGCCCCAAAATGCCGGCAAAGGGAAGCAGCAGCAGATACTCGCGCTGCAGACTCAACACGGTATTTCCCTTCAGATACCACAGTAGAAAACCGACAATCGCCGCCATCGCGGCCTCCATCCCGAAGCGCCGCATCCACAAATACGTCAAGGCGGCAAGCGCCGCCATGGCGAACAGGTCGAAATATCGGAAGCCGGATTCGTCCCAGCCGAATACGGATCCTACAGCCGCCATAACATAGTACGTGCCCGGCGTGTTCATATCGAAGAAGTCCCGGTACGGTACCGCCCCTCCCGCCACCAGGTACCCCGCATAGATCATGAGAGGCGCATCGTGCTCATACCGCCACCGCAGCGACGACACAGCCGCCAGGCCCAGCATAATTGCGGCCATCACAACACACACCCACACCAGCATGGTAGTTGTGCGTGTGTGTGTCATCAGTGTGTTTGCTGCGTCTGGTGTGGTGACAGTTTCGACTTTGGTCTCAGGTCCTGCGCGAGCGGCGTTGAGCAGGGGCTGCAACAAATGTACTCGTTTTTTGTCGACCGCGGGTGTGGAAAATGAAGGCGGTGGGTGCTTGGGCGCGGCGCACGCAACTCAGGCCTTGCCGCGTGCGCCGTAGCGTTGCTGCACATCCGCGATCGACGCGGCCACAAGCTGCTCGAGCACGGTTATATCGATTTCGGTGAGACGTTTGATGTACAGGCACGATTTCCCCATTCGATGCGGGCCCAGCGCTGCCAGCAGTGCCTTTTGGCTGTCACTTTCTGCAAGCAGGTACAACACCAGTTCGCGTCCACGTATGGCAAAACCAACCACCGGCATTTCGCCCGTTCGCCCGGACTCGTATGTGTAGCGATACCTGCCATACCCGACGATGCTGGGTCCCCACATCACCGGCTGCTTGCGGGTAAGTTTTTTCAGCAGTGCCATCAAAGTCCGGCAATCCGCCATCTGCTGTTCATTAGCGCGTGAGTTGATATACTCGTCAATGCTCGCTGTGGTGGGCTTCGTTTTATTCTCGGCCATCGGTACATCCGTTACATGTGAAGGTTTTTGGGGATTCCTTGATAATATCGCACATCAAAGGTGTGTCGTCCCAACATCATCGGTGTGTCGTCCCAACATCATCGGTGCATCGTTCCTCCGTCAGCGGTGGAGTGTTCCCACGCTTCACGTGTACTGTTCCGTCACCTGCGGTGTAGTGTTCCCACGCCTCAAGTGTACTGTTCCATCACCTGCGGTGTAGTGTTCCACCGTCTGAGGTGTACTGTTCCACCGTCTGCGGTGTACTGTTCCACCGTCTGAGGTGTACTGTTCCACCGTCTGAGGTGTATTGTTCCACCGTCTGAGGTGTACCGTTCCACCGTCTGAGGTGTATTGTTCCACCGCTGAGGTGTACTGTTCCATCATCTGAAGTGTATTGCTCCATCACCTGCGGTGTATTGTTCCATCACCTGCGGTGTACTGTTCCACTTTCTGCGGTGTACTGGTACAGCATCATCGGTGTATCGGGACAGTACCATAGGTGTATCGGGTCGCACCATAGGTGTATCGGGTCAGTACCATTGGTGTATCGGTTAACAACCGCAGGTGTGAGGTTGTCGGAACGGATTTCGGGGTTTACACGTCCAGACGGTCGGTCTTCGAATCCGGAAGCTCATAGTCGAACTGATAGGAGTGCCGGCCACCGTCAATGATGATGGCCATGCTCCCGGAGAGACCGCTCAATTGTCCCGTGCCTGAGTCGGGTACAACTTCTAGGACAAGGCGGTCGATGCCGCGGTTGAGTGTGCCGAAGTGCTGCAAGACAAAACTCCCCGCCCTGCCCTCCAAAGTGCCGGTCACCTGTTCGATAGCCACATATCCTGCGGAACCCTTCACAGATGATATGGCGCTCAACATCTCGCCTTTGCTCACGGCCTCCAGCCCTCCGTGAAACTGTTTGTCTATCGACATTCGTCCGAGCCGTATGCCGTCGCCGCCCGTCGAATATCCTTCCAACGGAGCAAGCGTCACTTCGAAATTGCCTCTGCTTGTCATGTCAGTTCAATCCAGTTTGTTCTGTGTTCGGTGTTCTGATACACTGTGTTTCGTGTTTCATTGAGTATGCGCGTCGCGCTCCGTGCATTATTTTGCATATTCCTCGCAAAAGCGTCACGTGTTCGACTGTCCGCAATCCGCGTTGCATCTTCCTTGTCCGTCTCCGCGCGTGTGTGCGAACGTCAGCGGATTGGGGTATGACGTTCTGCCAGCAGCCACTTCATCATGGGTCCAGCCACGAGTGATGTGCTCAGCGCCATGACCACCATGGCCACGAAGATACGATCGTCGATGACGCCGGCTGCGCGGCCCACTCCCGCGAGTATGATGCCCGTCGCACCGC
The DNA here is from genome assembly GCA_016218045.1 of Ignavibacteriota bacterium. Lineage (NCBI taxonomy): Bacteria > Pseudomonadati > Ignavibacteriota > Ignavibacteriota bacterium. The sequence goes on along the minus strand of JACRFB010000019.1, from coordinate 4,909 downwards.
GCGCGTTGAGACCGAATGCGATGGCCCAGGTCTCGCGGTCGAGCGGCATACGCGCCATGGTGGCGCCCAGCAGTACGCCGGCAAGTTTCGCTCCGAGCGCCAGCGCCAGGATGCACATCACCAGCAGCACGTCGAAGTGTGCGATATAATTCGTGGTCATGCCCATCGAGATGAAATAAATGGGCGCAAAAAAACTGAGCGCGAATCGTACGATCACCTCGTGGGCCTCGTGATATTCATCGCCCTGTCCGCCGAGGGCCACACCCGCGAGGAAGGCCCCGAGGAAGGCGTGTATGCCAAGACTTTCGGTGATGCTTGCCGAGACCAGGACGACAAGGGCAGTGGCCGCGATGAAGCCGCTCGGCCACACCACGCGGGCCTTGATCCAGCGCATGCCGCGCGGTCCCAACCAGCGCCCCGCGCCGAGTAGCACCACAAACACGAGCACAACAAGCGCGATACTGAGCGGGATGCTGGTCACACCCGCCGAGCCCGATGGATTGATGTCGCTGAGGATGACCGCAAAGAGGGTCCAGTTGACAAGGTCGTCGACAACGGTGGCGGTCATACACAGGGTGCCGATACCGCCGTTCAAGAGACCCAGATCCATCAGTATCCGCGCGAGCACCGGATTGGCAGAATTCGCCAGATTCATGCCCACAAACAAGGCAAAACCGAGGAAGTGATCCTGCACGGTCGGACCCCAGAATTCGCGGGGCAGAAGATACACAAAGGCCACACCCACCGCGATGGGCAGCAGCGTGCCGATGAGCCCGATCAATGCGGCCTGGCGGCCCAGTTTTCTGAGATCGGAAATATTCGTCTCCAGCCCGGCGATGAAGAGGAAGAACAACATGCCGAGTTTGATTGAGGCATCACGCACCGCCGCCACGTTGGCGGAGGAAGAGAAGAACCACGCGTACACCGCGGGAAGCAGCAGTCCGAAAACGGTGGGCCCGAGTACAATGCCCCCTATCATTTCACCCAGCACCGCCGGCTGCCTGAAGCGGCGCATCACCTGTCCGAACAACAGGGCCACACCAAGCATGACGGCGATCTGGAGCGCAAAGCGAACAAAGTCCTGTGAGGTCATGGCAGAAAACGCGCATACCCTTTCTTAGAAGAACAAGCCGAACCACACGGCGCTTGGTGCGATACGCACGGCGGGACTCGGGAGATGGAACATGTTGAACTGTTCCTTGAGAAATTTGAGGAAAGGCGTGTCGCCGGGAAGTTTCCGCAGATCGTAGTCGAGCGCGATGTACCACTCCTGGTCGCCCAGTCCTCTGTTGTTCTTATCGGTGTTGTACGCGCCCTTGGCGTACACGGTGTGTGCCGCGCCGTACCCGACTGCGATTCCCAACCAGTCGGGCCACCAGGGCCTGAACGCCCGCGGGAGCAGATCCTCGACGCTGAAAGCCAGCCAATACGTGAATCCGTCGTAATCCTTGAGCACGTAATTGACCCAGCGCTTGGTAATAAGTTGCGAAGGACGGTAGCTCATCTTCAGATTCACGGCCTGCAGTTCCGGCACCGAGCGCTGCAACGCGGGCCAAAAGGCGCCCACGGCGTTGGCGCCCACGTCCCACCAGCTCCATCCCCAGAGTTTGTAGTAGGCGTCGGTCATCTCCATCTCGCATTGCAACAGCAGCGCCAGCGACGAGGCCCACCACATGGAGGCAGTCTCGCTCATGTTGGTCCAGCGGAAGATGTGATACGCGGTGTTGCTGTACACCTGCGTGCCCCACATGTGGCCGAGCTTGTCGACGTTGAGGTCGGCGTTGTACCAGTCGTTGAACGTATGCCACTTGGTGCGGTCGGATTCGCGCGGCGAATAAAATGTGGTGAAGTAGTAATACATGATGCCCGCGTTTACCGCGGCGATGGTGCCGCCCACGAGCCACAGTCGCGTGCTGTTGACGGGTCCGACGGTGGGACCGTGCAGATCCGCAGGCACGTGCGGCACCGCCATACCATTGTCTGACGCGGCGGGAAATTCAAACGGGATGGATATCCCTTGGCCGTCTTGTGTCGTGGCGTGTGCGCCCGTTCTGGGTTCCAGATGTACAGCGGGGAGAAGGGTCGCATGAATTTGAGCGTCCGCGTGCCTGTCGAAAAACACGATCTCTCCCCAGAGGCGTCCGCCGCGAGTGGTATCGGGTCCGGCGCACACATGTGTGGCGGAGGCGAGCAGCAGCATCAGTGTGCCCGCGAGCAGCAGGACGGACCGTCGTGTCATGCCGCAAGATACTTGCGCCGGGGAGATGCACACAAGCCGCGGCGGGACGTTGCAGCACGGACGTATCGGGCGCAGAAGAGACACGCCACAAATACGGATCCGGTTCCGATGTGAAGTCTATCCGGTGATGTGCAGGACGGCCTTTCCCGACAGTTCACGGCGCCGGAAGGCCGCGGCCACGTCGGCGATGTCGGTCCATGCCGCTTCGCGTGAGATACGTGGAGCGAGACGGCCATCCGCCACGAGGCGCAGCAGGCGTGTGAGCCCTTCCGACGGCGGCACACGGCGCAGATGTGTCAGAAGCATGAGTCCGATAATACGCACACCCGAGCGCCCGGCGTACATGGCGGCGGGTTCGAGTACAGTGGGTTCGCCCGAGTCCACTCCGTAGGTGACAACGGCACCGCCGGGCACAAGCAGTTTTACCGCAGTGGAGAGTGCGGTTCCGCCGAGGCAGTCCACAATATGATCGAAGGGACCGTACGCCCGCGCCTCTTCGAGATTCCCGGTCACAAGCACCTCGTGTGCTCCGCCCTCCCGCACCTCGTCGGTATGGATCGCATTGCGGATGACTGCGGTAACAGACGCCCCCGCAAGCGCCGCAAGCCGCACGGCGAAATGTCCGACACCGCCCGAGGCGCCGGTGACAAGCACCTTTTTCCCGAGCAGCGAGCCCGCCTCCTCGAGCGCATAGAGAGCCGTCATTCCCGCAACAGGCAGTGTGCTGGCCACGGCATCCGACACGGTGTCGGGAATGACCGCAAGGGAACGACCCGGGGCTGCAAGCATCTCGCCCCAGGCACCTTCCTCGAGGAAGCCGACCACACGTGTCCCCGCGGCGGGACTCGACCCATCCGCCGCGGCTTCCGACACAGTGCCTGCAAAATCCCAGCCCGGACGCCAGCCCGCGGGCGCCATCAGCGAACGGCGTAATTCGCCCGCGTTGAGCGACACAGCCGTGACCGAGACCAGCGCCTCGTCGCGGCGCGGCTGCGGATCGGGTACACTGGTGATAACGAGCCGCTGTGCGGCCGATGGGTCTACAACAACAGCGCGCACGTCAGGCGATCTTCACCGCTGCGGCGAGCAGGGCCTTGACCTTCTTTTCTGAATCTGCCTCGGCGTAGAAACGCAGGATCGGTTCGGTGCCCGAGGCGCGAATCAACAACCAGCCGCCTTCGATGCGAAACTTGTAGCCGTCCACCGTTTCGGTGGAGAGCACGGGCAGTCCGGCGAGTTTTTTCAGACCCCTGTCGCAGGCGTTCAGTATCGCCTTCTTTTTTGCCTCGGTCGTGTGGAAGTCGATCCGGTCGTACCACACGCGGCCGAATTCCTCGTAGATCTCCGCCACGGCCTGGCCCAGTGTCATCTTGCGCTTGGCGAGATATTCGCAGAGCAGCAGACAGTTGAAGATGCCGTCGCGTTCCGGGATGTGAATGGAAGTGCCGACGCCGCCACTCTCCTCGCCGCCGATGAGGATCTTCTCGGTGATCATCAGTTCGGTCACGTATTTAAACCCGACCGGACGCTGATAAAGTTTGAGGCCGTACTTCTCGGTCATGCGTCCCACGATGTCGCTCACCGAGATCGTCTTCACCACGCTGCCTTTCTGTTTGCGATACACATGCAGATACTTGAGCAGGATCGGGATGATGAGCTGCGTGCTGATGAAGGTGCCGTTCTCGTCCACCGCCCCGAGGCGGTCGGCATCACCGTCGGTCACGATGCCGATATCGTACTTGTCGCGTTTGACGAGTTCGATAAGTTCCGGCAGATTCTGCGCGAGCGGCTCGGGAGGTGTGCCCTTGAAGCCGGGATTATGTTCGTCGTGCAGGCAGACCACGCTGGGAAGCAGATTCTTCATCACGCCGTAGGCGGCGCCGTACATCACGTCGTAGGCGATCTTCATGCCGGATTTTTCGATCAGTTTCAGATCGATCTTTTTCCGGATTTCCTGCAGGTACAATGTGTGCACATTGATAGAGGCGATCATGCCGTTCTTACGAAGTTCCTCGACACTGCGAAGTTTCGGCGGTGAACCCGCGGCGATGATATTGGCGAGGATACGCTCTATTTTTTTGATGTCGCTCACCAGGGCCGAACCACCGAAATCGCCTTTGATCTTGAAGCCGTTCCACCGCGGGGGATTGTGGCTGGCGGTTATCATTACGCCCGCCGCGGCCTTCTTTTTCAGTATCGCGAGAGACACCATGGGAGTCGAAACCACCTTGTCGCAGAGCCAGACCTTGATGCCCTGCCCCGCGATAACCTGCGCCACTCGTTCGGCGAAGTCCTGCGATCCGAAACGCGCATCACCACCGACCACGACGCCGTTGGCGATCTGTCCGTGCTGTTTATAAAAGCGGGAAAACGCGAGCGCCACTTTCTCGACGTTCTCGAAAGTGAAATCCTCGCCGATTATCCCGCGCCAGCCGTCGGTCCCGAATTTGATCTCGACCATAATTCTTCCGTTGGATGAGTAAAGAAAAGCTCGTCCGACAAAATACGGAAAAGTGTCGTGAGAATGAAGTGCACAAGTTAGGATAATATCTGACAGACGCGTATCATCAACCACCACATGAAAGGACCGTGTGACGATGACCACGCAACAGAAACTCATCGGGAACAAACTCGGATTGCTCCGTCTTGCAGAACGTCTCGGGAACGTCT
>JACRFB010000018.1 GCA_016218045.1 Ignavibacteriota bacterium | reverse complement strand
AGACGTTCCCGAGACGTTCTGCAAGACGGAGCAATCCGAGTTTGTTCCCGATGAGTTTCTGTTGCGTGGTCATCGTCACACGGTCCTTTCATGTGGTGGTTGATGATACGCGTCTGTCAGATATTATCCTAACTTGTACACATCACGCGAAAACGTCGTTCGCAGTTGCGAAAAAGGTCTTTGCGAGTTCAGTTCACATCAATGTAAGTTCGGTGCGTATAGTCGCAGATGTGTCACCGCACTTTGCGAGTTCGTTCACAGCAGTTGCAAGTTCGGCGCCTGACATTGCGAGATTGGTGCGCACACTCTGCGACTTCGGTACGTCTTGGTCAAAAGTTGTTCCCGCACTCTGCGAGTTCGTTCACAGAGACTGCAAGTTCAGTCACGGTCTTTGCGAGTTCCGTCACTATGCTCTGCACAGTGTTTCCATACTTCGCAAGGTCGGTGCCGGTGACTGCAAGTTCGTTCACACAGTGTAAAAGTCGTCACCGGGCTCTGCAAGTTCAGTCACAGTAGTGTGCGAGTTCGTTCACTCCCCTCGCAAAACGTGCATCACACTCTGCGAGTTCGGTCACACACACTGAAATTGTGTTTCCGCACCTTGCGAGTTCAGTCACCACACTCTGCAACCGTGTCACCACACTATGTTTTTGTGCGAAACACCGATTACGGCTCGAAAACGACATTTTCACGTCGATCACCCCACAACGAGACGCGACCCCGACTCTTATCACTGCACCCCGGGCCGGCGGATATTAACTTCCCTACCCCATAGTAACACGTATTGACATTCACCCTGCCTCACCGTATGTTGCCCGCATCCACAACGCTGAGGGCAGCGCGACACGTGATTGATCCTCAAAACATTGGTGAAACGGGGCAACGGGAATTTACGACCGAGGCGGATGGGTTCTGTCGAGGGTGTCTCGCGTGGTATCGGCCCAGCATTCGATCGGCATCGACATTCGGTCGTGTTCTAGTTGTTGACTGTTGTTATCTGGACCCGCATAACCTGAGACACGAAGGACACGGTGCGCGTACAATGAATTTGAATGGGTACACCTGCCGTATTCTAACAGCATGAATCACATGCGCATTAGACTTACTGGATTTTGAAATCCGCATTTTATGCGGGTTCGCTTAATTGTTGCTAGGCGTGAGGTATAAGTATTTCGAATCACGTTAGCAAAATCTGGTACCTTCAAATAATCATACCGCAGGAGACTCCAATGAAAAAGGTCAATTGTTTTCCGCTGTTCTTAATTCTCGTCTTTTCTCTTCTCGGATGTGGAGGATCTGATAAGGGGACATATTCTTCAGATGGCATCCCAGAAGAAAGTTCGAAATACCGGCCTATTAGCAACAAAGAAAGTAATGCCGACAATACACCAGTCAATTGCGCAATACAAACATATATTCCTTTGGAAAAAGGAGAAACACTTAATCTTGGTGATATTCGAGAAAAGGCCACTGAAGATCACTTTGATGTAATAAAGTCCAATTCCGAGTTCATTTATTTGTCGCTTTCCAAATCGACAAAGGCGTTTGTTGAAAAATCCGGGAGAATCACAGTACTATCCGATGATAAAGGGAAGCATCTCAATGAAATTCAATTTCTTGAAGCCGACCTGTCGCAGGTTTTAAATACAATACGTTCGACCAGAACCGATATGGATCAACGACCAAACTATCATAGAGTCAATATTATACGATCTAAATATTGGAAAGCGGCAATTTGGAGATCAGTTGTATATTATGGCGAATCAAGTAGTATTTACCAAAGAATTATATTCATTGGCGCATATAAAGCGTCAGCTGAATTGCGAGTTCCATCAGGTATTGAAATCAAAGAGATGAAATTAAATTGCGTTGAATATTTATGGGTACTCGGTGGGCCATTCTCATTCAGTGTTCGAGGAATTGCGAGAAGCGTGAAGAAGAATGGAGAATCTACTGATTTAGATGATATTCGGGTTGGTACTCATACTGTTAATTGGGATGAATGGGGTGGGAGTGTGTTTATCATTAATCTGCGTTGCAATGGCACCAACGATATATCGGTTTCATGTAATGATTTGAATCAATTTGCTGTAATCACATCGCGTAAATACAGCGAACTGCAGACACCAAATAGATAGAATCGGAAGACAATTTATATGGCAACGTCGTCGCTTCTTTCAAGTGTGTTTATTGCTTTGATCTGTGTTTGTGCTCAAGCCCAAACACACAGAGCCAGGGTGGAGGATGTGAACTTTGGAAATCATACTTTCATATTTTCAGAGGAGAAAGTTGAATTGTCAAATGGGGAGTTAAAACGAAATGTAGGGAAAGAAAGTGTTGTTCTAAGTGCAAAATTAGGCAGAATATGCTATTCCGATTTTAATGCGGATGGTGTTACGGACGCTGCTTTTACATTGCAACTTGGAATCAATGGAACGATTTGTTCAAGCGCTGAGCATTATGTTTTCACAATACGGAATGGACGTCTTACAGAGCTGTTTCATCAATCGCGTGAAAAGGGTGGTGATATGCAAGTGGTGAACAAGACAATTATTATTACGGCGCCATATTGGCGTCAAGACGATGCGCATTGTTGTCCAACAGCCCAAATGACGGAAAAATATGGATGGAGGAAAGGGTATTTTTATCCCATTCAAAAAATAATTAATGAATGAATGTGTGATTGGAAGCAAGCTAACAAGCGCATCACTCCGACTCTGTACAAGTTAGGATAATATCTGACAGACGCGTATCATCAACCACCACACGAAAGGACCGTGTGACGATGACCACGCAACAGAAACTCATCGGGAACAAACTCGGATTGCTCCGTCTTGCAGAACGTCTCGGGAACGTCTCGAAGGCGTGCAAGATCATGGGCTATTCTCGTGACAGCTACTACAGGTTCAGCGACCTGTTCGATCTGGGCGGTGAACTCGCCTTGCAGGATATGTCGCACAAAAAGCCGTTCCTGAAGAACCGTGTCGATACGTCCATCGAAGAGGCAGTCCCGTGAGAGATTTCCGTGGAACCAACCTACGGCAGTCCAAAGTGTGAAGTGAACCTCGCAAATACGCGTTCCTTGACCCCTACGGCCAGCGGGCAGGAAACTTGGCGGCGTCATGATATCGAGACCATCTTGAAAAGTCACAGCCTTGGCGGTGTACATGGCTCGGAAGCAGTAGAACCATTCTATGTGGAACACGGCTTGCGATTGCTACGCCTGGGCACTGGATGCGGCACCGAGTTATGCGGCGTACGCAAGCATCATTACTACGACTTGTATCGAGCCCTGGAAGAATTCGTCCTCTCTCCCAGGAGACGCGGCTTACGCTAACCAACGGTACCTACGAGCTTTCTCATATGACGATCCAATCCGTGTTCTATACCGTGGCGTTCCGGCGGTTCACCTGCATCAGTATCGAGGAGATCCTATAGAATTGCGTCGTATGCTAACCACTTACAACACCGTCAGGCTGCACTCGGGTTAGGACTGCTTAGGTAAGACGTCTGCGTAGGCTTTTCTCGCCTCTATGCCGCCTGCAAAACAATTTTTCCTCGATACATTACAAACATCATTTACGACTTCGAATCGGACTGACAGAGCCACCGTCCGCCAGTTCTAATCTTAGCTAGTACAACTCAATCGACCTAGTGACTACCATTATCGAACCTGTTAATAGGTTGGGAAAGACAGGCCCTTGGATAGTGATTTTCACACCATACATTGTACATATTTTGTGGCGTATATTTTCTTTGTCGCTTTAGCTATGTTCGCTCTGAATGTCTAATTCACTCGACTAGGCTTGCACTCGTCTTCTGACCATATATATTACACAATCTGGAAGAATAGTTATATGTAATACATAAACGGCAGTATTTCAAGATTTTCCTCTGGACCAGCGGTAAGGATTTCACCAATTGCATCAGCAAATTTCAGAGTTACCGGTGTACCATCACAATAGACGCATGAATTGTAATTTAGCTTTGTAAGTGAAAGAATATCATTACAAACAGTAACAATGTCCTCGCTACCACGAACCAACTGAATGCTAAGCGGGTTTGGTGTTTCTAAGCCGAGTATAGATTGTAGTCGCGGGATGAATCCTTTTGTCCACAGATAAGCAGTGCGCTTCCCGTTTACGTAACAGGAGCCTCTCATAATTGGAAACGTGCTCGACCTAAATAGTTTGAATACTCTTTCTTGCCTGATTCGAACACCAACTAATTGAACCTTGCCACAGGACGCGTCTTCAAACCCAGACCACTCTTCATCCTCGAATTGTATTTTACCATGAATAAAGATCTGACGAGGCATTCTCCCTTCATTCGTCGATCGAAAGGTATCTAATACCGATTTTAGTAATTCACATGCTTTTTCTCTAGTAAGGTGGTATTCACGTGTTAAAGGGTTATAATATGGGCCAACACGACCTCTAAACACAGTCCCATCTCCTGAGTCGAGAAACAACTGCGCGGCACAACATGCATATCGTTCATTTTTATTATTTTTGTCTTGTTTAAACGATAGTCCTATATAGCACACATCCTTCCGTATTCTTCCCAATTTCCAAGGTAGTCCTCCAGCCTTGTAGTACATAGCTGTGGCCATATTCCATGCTATTGCCGTCTCGTGCTTTCTTCTTTCGGTTCTTTTTGCTTCAGTCAGATTCGAATACTCGTGGAATGCAATTGTCATTTCTCTGACGATCTGAGTCAAGAGGCGATGCTTGAGCAATTTAATTTTTAGCTGATTATGAAAGTGATTCTCGTAGTAGTAATTAATTCTCCATCGTTTGTATTCCTCATTTTCAAACATTCCTTCAATTTGCCGCGTATACTCATCAGAGATCCCGACACGAATTAAGTTCTCCGATAGATTAGAGCTCTTTGGCCGACACAGAGTGTAGACAATATCAGGAATTACAACAAACCACAACTTTGGCGTACGTTCGCCTTCTTTGATGTACGTAAGCAGCTTGTCAACGTACAGATCTACTATCGAGCCGACCCTTACATGAGGGTCATCGTAACGGTAGAATGTTTCTAATTTGTTTTCATCGACCTTAAGTTCAGGTATCGCAAGTGTATTAATCGTTATACCAAAGACCTCCTCAAATCCGGGAAAAAACGGCTTAGCAATATCATGAACTGGATGATAAATTGGTTTAGCGATTTTTCTTAGCCACGCCTTGCAACGCCTGACACCGTCCGCCGTTCCAATGATTCCAACAGTGAAACTATCTATACAGCCTTTATCGTAAGGCCCAAACAAAGTGAGGCCATCTCTCGGGTCTTCTGCTTCTTGGTTATAGCCGAATCGCAGTTTTGGTTCTTTGAGATGGAGGACTTGCAAACGATTCGCGTTAGGTTTATTCATCTTCGCATTCATCGTTTTCTTCCTTCCCTGCTTCATCTGCACTGTTATCATAATAGTCTAGCGGCACTAATCTGGCGTACTGCTTGGGATCGTCAAAACCCCATGTTGATTCGAACATCATCGTGCATGATGACAGTTTCAAAGTGTATTTCGGTGTCAATGGTATGTGTATTTCATTGCCCTCATCAGCTAGGCTATTCAAGAATGCAAGCATCAACATCCGCCAGTCTGCGTTGAAGAATGCTTTCCCCTTAGATCGTCTCGCACGATGAAGTTTTTTTGAGTCATTCCAAATCTTCTTGCCTTCGTCCGAGAACAACAGGTGTGCGTTCATAACATAACAAAGTTGAGGGTATAACATGGCTTTACAACTCATTCCATAATGCCATTTCGCCTTATAAAATGTTCCCACAAGCTGTTTCCATGTCTGCTTCCCTTCGTATTCAAAGTGTACCTTGTTGCCTACAAGCTGGTTGTCCAGGTACAGGTAACATTTCTTATTTCCTGACATTATTACAGAAGCAAGACCTAAGGATTCAACAAACATTTCGAAAGCAACATTTAACAGACGCACAAAAAATCTCTTTCGATCAGCGAGCACTGGAAAGTCTGTGTAGTCAATATTGTTGAATATTGACACGCTATCAACTATGGTTCGCTTTGAATACGGGATATCAAAACCATGCTCCCGGCTGAATGAAGGCACGTCGCTTAAGAACGTTATTAGATATTTATCATGCTTTACTGCAGGATACTCATGTATTTCGTCGAGCACTGCTTCAACCTGATTGGCATTCGAATATTCATACACATAATACCGCTTTGGCGTATTTATAATTGCGAGCCAGTTCGAATACAGAACCTCGTACCTTTTATAAATATACGAGTCGGTTGAATATCTGTTTTTTATCCAATCATCAACTGAGAGCGGTCTTTTTTCATTCCGCGGGACATTATCATTATGAAGCTTGAATAATAGTTTTTTCAGAGCCTTTGCCCACGATTCATCAAATCTAAAATGATTTTTAACATTTACACCTATTCTTACATCAAAATTCACATCGTCTATTTTAAGCACCATTACAAAATCTGATAATTTTAACCGTCTTCCGATTACTTTGGTTTGTTCCCATTCGTCTATTACCCCTTGTTTTGTAAATGTATCCTTGGAGAGAACTAGTAGGTACTTACATGTCTTATTTTCGAGTACGTCCTGCAAAACTTGCCAGTAATCAGCTTCGCCACCTTTTAGCCAAGTGAGGTCACACTCGACACTATATCCTTCGTTTTTTAATTTACCATACAACCATAAAGTAAATTCATTGTCTTCAGGATTGGCATGGCCAATGAATATCGTGTCTCGTATTTTAGCTGTAGGCTTCACTTTCTCATTCAACCTTTTTCTGGCATGATCTATGGCAGCTTCTCATCCGCATCTGCTCTTCTCCACTTCTTTTCAGCCCGTACATCTAACTTTGTTTGCAACGTACTAATATCCTAATATTCAAGCAACCGCAGTTCCAAGGTGGTCTAGACCCCTTCCTGTCAATATCGGTGCGACAAGAACCAACTCCATATTTACCTCACTATGGAGGACTGGACCGGGTGGCGGACTTCTCCCCCGAAAACCGATCCGGCAAGAAGAAGAGATTTTCCGCATATTCCCGTCACCGACAGAGGGAGGGCTTGCCAATGAAGACGTCAAAGTTCACCAACTCACCCAGCATCGTCACGTATCTCTTCGCCCTGCTTGCTTGCCTGCTTCTATCCGGAGAATTACATGCGCAGGTACGAGAGACGGCAACCGCGGACGTCGATGAATCCGCGTATTGGCTGCAGCTCCAGGCGGGAGTGATGACGTTTGGTGCACCGTCGTATGCGGACGTGTTGGCACCGCGTCCATTTCTTACCGTGGGGTATGTCGGACGGATCCCTCTGCTCTCCGGGCTGGGCACATACTGGCGTGTGTCCACGGGGATGTCTCCCGATTTCTCACTGTATAACAGTTCGCGCGCCAACGAGCCATTTTTTCTGCTGGATATGAATCTGTTTGTCGATTTTAACGAACGAGGGCGCATCCCCGAACTTGGCCCGGCGCTGTCGGCGGGAATATCCATCGTCAAACCACTCACCGACACGTATCCACTTATAGACCATGGTCTCTCCCGTGCGCGCTGGTCCACTTCGAATTGGGTGGACGCCATACATGTGTTCGTCTCCTTTATCTTCCGTATCCACCCCTCCATGATAGAACTGTATGCCCGTTTTGCCGTGACACGCTCCGTTTCGTGGGATGACTCGTACCCAACGTCTGAACTGTCCTCTCGCGGCACAGACAGACCTTTCTTCTTCGGAATCAGTTACGCGTATCTGATCGCCCTCTGAGACGAGGCCGGGGATGGCCGGAGTCGTGTTGAAAAGGACAACGCCGAAGTTTACCTTGTGATGTACCTGGATCAATAACACGGCGACCGTCATGAAAGCACGACTCCTTTTCTCGCTCTCCTTCTCACTTTTCACGGTGATCGCCCAGGCGCAGACCCAGGTGACCTTCTACACCACGATGGGAAATTTTGTTGCGAGCATGGAAGAGGCGAAGCGCCCGATTACCACCTCGAATTTCCTGGGCCTGGTCAAGGCGAAGTTCTATGATGGAATCATCTTCCACCGCGTTGTGAAGGGGTTCGTGATACAAGGCGGAGATCCGACCGGCACCGGATCAGGAGGGTCGGGTGTGACAATTCCAGACGAATTGATTCCACCGTTCAGCAACGTGCAGAAGACGCTCGGCATGGCGACCTCCGGGCCAAATACCGCCACCAGCCAGTTTTATATCAATCTTGTGGACAACACACGTCTCGATGCGAATTACACCGCGTTCGGTACCGTCATCACAAATTTCTCCGTGGTCCAGGCAATAGGCAACGTCCCGGTGGTGAATAGCAGGCCGGTGACACCCGTCGTGATGGACAGCGTGCGTATAACGTTTGCGCCCACCGGCGTGGAACACCACGTCGCAGCATCGCCCGACATGCATATCTTCCCCAATCCGGTGCGGAGCGGGAGTCTCGTTTCCGTGTCATCCGACACCCACTACCAAGCGACCGTCAGCATGGTCGATCAACTCGGACGAGTGGTGTACCAAACCGTGAAGGATATTTCAGCCGGCATCACCACCTTCACCCTTGATGAAGCACGGCTCGATACCTTTCCGGCAGGGATATACAACCTCTCGATTGCCGGCAAACACGCGCCACTGAATCGGACCTTCATCCTTCTGCGCTAACATTGCAAACGTGACATGTAATTGATCGTATGAACGTGTGTACATACCACGTGTGCACGGTCTGCGATGTGTGGAAAGTAGCAAGGTAGCAAAGTCGAAAGCGGTGGCACGTGTGACAGGTTCACTTTGCTACATGTCCACCTTGCAACAAAACACACACGGCCACAACCTCACGGCCTACCGCCCAGCGCACCGCTTTGTGCAGACCCAAAATCGGCATTAGGAAAATTACGAGACAAAATCCGCGAGAGGCGAGCACAAGGCGGATGCCTGTTTGAGGACCGATCCGACGCAGGAGGATCGGGACGAGTTTGCATCCGCCGCGAGCCGACGCGAGATTTTGGCCGGAATTTTCCGAAGCCGCGGATTTTTCTTTGCTTCTTTCTTTTGTTCCGTACAAAAGAAAGAAGGAGACACACAGTGGATCCTGCGAGCGTGGGAGCGTTCATACGCAGTTTGGTGGATAACGAAATTGCCGCAATATTTGAACACCATTCCTCTGGACCCCCTCCTCCACACTACACAGGAAAGCACCTATGTCCATCGTCATCGACGGTTCCCATCTCACGATCGACCAGCTCGTCGCCATCGCGCGTCACAATGAAGAAGTAGTGCTCGATACCGCCGCGCGCGGACGCATCGCCGCCTGCCGCGCCATGCTGGATGCCAAGATCGAGGCACACGAAATCATGTACGGCATCAACACGGGCATCGGGGAATTCTCGGAGATTGTGCTCAACGACGAGCAGGTGCAGGAGTTCCAGAAATACCTCATCTACAATCACGCCGCGGGCATCGGCGAACCCGCGCCCATCGAATACGTGCGCGGCGCCATGGCCGGACGTATCAACGTGCACGCACACGGCAACTCGGGCTGCCGGCCCGAGATCACCGAGACGCTGGTGGCGCTGTTAAACGCCGGTGTGACGCCGGTGGTGTGCCAGAAGGGATCCGTGGGCGCCTGCGGCGACCTTGCGCCGATGTCGCAGGTGGCGCTGCTGATGATGGGTGAAGGCGAGGCCTGGTACAAGGGCGAGCGCCTGCCGTCGCGTGTGGCGATGGAGCGCGCGGGCATCCCCATTCCCGGCTTACACGCGCGCGACGGACTCGCAACCATCAACGGCTCGAACCTGCTCACCGCGATGAGCGCCATACATCTGTACGACATGAACCGCCTGCTGAAACAGGCCGAGATCGCCACGGCGATGTCGCTCGAGGGTCTGCTGGCCAACCTCAAACCCTACGACACGCGCCTGCACGAGCTGCGCGGCTTTGCGGGCGCGGTGCGCAGCGCGGCCGCGATACGCAAGTGTATCGAGGGCAGCGATCTGCAGACCGGCAAGATCAAGACAAAGGTGCAGGACGCCTACTCGATGCGTTCGACGCCGCAGGTGATAGGCGCCGCACACGACGCCATCGCGCATGCGTGGAAACAGGTCGAGATCGAACTCAACGGCGTGGGCGACAATCCGATATTCCTGCCCGAATCGAATCTGACCCTGACCGGCGCCAACTTCCAGGGCACACCCGTGGCGCTGCCGATGGACATGGCCGGCGCGGCGATGACCATGGTGTGTGTGCTCTCGGAGCGCCGCCTCAACCGCCTGCTCAATCCCGCGCTCAGCGTCGGACTCCCCGCCTTCCTCACAAAGGGCGCGGGCATGTTCTCGGGCCTCATGCTCAGCCAGTACACCGCCGATTCCCTCATCGTCGAGCAGCGCATACTCTCCGCGCCCGCGTCGATACAGTCCATCCCCGCCGCGGCCGACCAGGAGGACTTCGTCTCGATGGGCATGAACACCGCCATCAAAAACGCACAGATCGTCGACAACGCCTGCGGCGTGCTCGGCATCGAGTTCATCGCCGCCGCGCAGGCCCTCGACTTCCGCGACTTCACGCCCGGCCTCGGCGTCCGCGCCGCCAAAGCCATCGTCCGCCGCCACGTCGCCCACCTCGACACCGACCGCCCCCTCTACCCCGACCACACCACTATGCAGCACGTCGTCCGCTCCTGCGAAATCCTCGACGCCGTTGAGGCAGCGGTGGGATCGCTCGGCTAGCATGAGGTTACGTTATTCGTTTTACGTTCCCACGGGAAACGGATCTACTGGGCGTGGAAAGTAGCAAGGTAGCAAAGTAGAAGACGTTACACGTAACACGTATCCACGTTACACGTCTTCCGTTCCCACGGGAAACGGATCTACTGGGCGTGGAAGGCAGCAAGGTAGCAAGGTAGAAGACGTTACACGTTACACGTATCCACGTAACACGTGCCTACTGCGCCCGGCCCGCGGGAACGGCACGACGTGCAACAGTGGAGCACTGCCGCGCGTTTATTAAACCTTCGTTACCTCCGTTCCTCCTGTGATTATGTGACACGTATCCACGTAACTCCCCCCAAGGCCCGCGGGAACGGCACGACGTGCAACAGCACAGCGCTGCGCCGCGCGTTTATAAAACCTCCGTTACCTCCGTTCCTCCTGTTAATACGTTACGCGTATCCACGTTACACGTTCCGTCGCGCTTCGACAAGCTGCCAATGACATCTCAGCATGTGACTTCAACAGAGGGAGGGTTTTCGACGACGTATGGAACCCAGCCCGGAGCGAAGCGGAGGGCGGCACATGCTAGCCCCGGGCGAAGCCCGGGGTGACGCGCACGCCCTGCGTGTAATGAGCCCGGAGCGAAGCGGAGGGCGGCACAAGCGAATCTCTGACCTGTGGAGTGGTTCTGTCGTGCCTCGACTTTTGGCATAAAACGGGATTCACTTCGTCAACATCCGAGAAGAACCGTCCGCCATTGTCTATGCCATATCGTCGAAAGAGAAACTCCACCTCCTCCCTGTAACTCATCTTTCGATAGTGCTCCTTTAGATTCCGGATATAGTACCGCAGTGTGGGTACTGCCAAGGCGCTGACCGAAAAAGCGGCATATCCATGCTGCCACCGGAAACCAGGCACACATTCCCGACGCAACCACCGTGATGAATTCGCCTTCACCTCCCGGACATGTGCCGCCCTCCGCTGCGCTCCGGGCTCACTCAATTCGCCTTGCGCCCATGACCCCGGGCTTCGCCCGGGGCTAGCATGTGCCGCCCTCCGCTGCGCTCCGGGCTGGAGTCGTGCGTCATTACGCCTTCACGCCTTCCCGTCTTTACCCCTTTACGCCTTTACGCCTTCACGCCTTCCCGTCTTTACGCCTTCACGTCTTTACGCCTTCACGTCTTTACGCCTTCACACCACTACGAAACACCGCCGCCGTGCCACCCTTCGACTTCGCTGCCAATGACATTTCTGGATGTCACCTCCCAAATGAGTCAGACGAAGTCAGTGTAGGGGACTCAGCGTGACACAGCGTGGCGGTCACGCGTTTATAAAACCTCCCCACCTCCCCTTCTCCCTGTTGCTGTTCTCCTGTCTCCGTTCACTCCCGTCTCCCAAATCCTAGATCCTAGATCCTAAGCTCCTAGATCCTAGTTCCTCCTCCGATCCAGCATCGTGGCGAGTACAATCACCACCCCTACGATCACCTGCTGGAGGTAGCTCGATACGTTCAGCAGATTCAGGCCGTTGCGGAGGACGGCGATGAGGAGCGCGCCGATGATGGTGCCGATCATCGTGCCGCGGCCGCCCTGCAGACTGGTGCCGCCGACCACGACGGCGGCGATGGCGTCGAGTTCGTACATGATGCCCGCGTTGGGCTGACCCGAGTTCATGCGCGAGGCGAGCAACACGCCGCTCACCGCGGCGAGTGTGCCGCTGACCGCGTACACGGCGGTGAGAATACGCGCGGGCGACAGACCCGCAAGACGCGCGGCTTCCTCGTTGCCACCCACGGCGTACACGTAACGCCCGAAGCGGGTGCGTGTCAGCACCACATGCGACACAACGAATACGAGCACCATGATCAGTGCGGGCACGGGGATGCCTGCGAGGCGTCCGCTGCCTATCTGCGCAAACTCCTGTGGCAGTTCCCATACGGGACGTCCGTCGGTCCATACAAACGCCAGGCCGCGCCACACGGTCATCAGCGCAAGAGTCGCGATGAACGGCGTGATACGGAATCGTGTCACGATGCCGCCCGCGGCGAAGCCCGACACAGCGCCGAAGGCCGTGCCCGCCGCGATGCCCAGCGCGAGGTTCATCGGGAACGGCAGGTCGATCTTGCACACACTTGCGGCAACGATGCCCGCAAGCGCGACCACGGAGCCCACGGACAGATCGATGCCCGCCGTGAGAATCACAAACGTCATGCCCGCCGCGATGATCGCGTTGATCGAGGCCTGCAGGGACACGTTCAACAGATTGTCCGCCGTGAGGAAATAGGGCGTGAGCTGCACAAAGATCAGCACCTCGAGCAGGAAGGCCACGGCGATGCCGTAGCGGCTGACGAGGGCGCCCAGGCGCGCCGCGCGTGTGGTGTCGTTCATGTCCGTCCGTCCTCGAATGTGCGCGTGGCGAGCGCCATCACGGTTTCCTGCGTGGCCTCGGCCCGCTCGAGCGTGCCCGCCACACGTCCCCTGCTCAACACCAGCACACGGTCGCACATGCCGAGCAGTTCGGGCAGATCCGACGAGATCATCACCACGCCCTTGCCCGCGCGCGCGAGCGACACGATGTGTGTGTAGATCTCGAACTTCGCGCCCACGTCCACTCCCGCGGTCGGCTCGTGAAACACGAGCACACGCGCCTCGGTCTCCATCGCGCGAGCGAGTACCACTTTCTGCCGGTTCCCGCCGCTCAGGGCGGTGACCGGCGATTCTATATCGGAGGGTTTGATCCGATATCTTTCGCTGGCCGCCCGCGCCGCCGCGTCTTCGAGCGAGGCGCGCAGCAGGCGTCCGCGCACGTGGCGTGTGAGCGTGCTGATGGTGATGTTTGCGCGCACGGGCAGATTCGGGAATACGCCGAGGGTGTTGCGGTCCTCGGTCAACAGCGCGAGACCCGCCTGCAGCGCGGCAGCGGGCGTTCTGGGCGCGTAGGACCGTCCGCCGAGCGTCATGGATCCGGAGAGTCCGGGTTCGACGCCGTACAACAGACGCGACAGTTCCAGTTTGCCGCTGCCGATGAGTCCCGCCACACCCAGCACCTCGCCCTCTTTCAGCGTGAACGAGATGTCGCGCAGTGTGGCGGTGGACACGGTGTCGAGCACAAGCAGTTCGGCGCCGGCCTCGACACTTTCCTTCGGATATTCCTGTTCGATGTCGCGGCCCACCATCCAGCGGATGAGGCGGGGGCGGTCCGCATCGGCCACGGCACTGCCCGCCACCACACGGCCGTCGCGCAGCACGGTGATACGGTCGCCGATTTCGAAAATTTCCTCGAGGCGGTGCGAGATGTAAAAGATGCCCGTGCCCTTTTCACGCAGTGCCCGCAGTATGCCGAAGAGGCGGGTCTTCTCGCGCTCGGTCAGGGCCGCGGTCGGTTCGTCGAGCACCAGCACACGCAAGTCACGCGTCAGGGCCTTGGCGATTTCCACGATCTGCCGTTCCGCGCTTCCGAGTCGCTCGACGGGACAGTCGGGATCGAATTCCTCGCCCAGTAATTCCAGGGCCGCGCGCGCGCGCGTCCGCAAGACGGATCGATCGATAAAAAATCCCGCGCTGCGTGGTTCGTCGCCCAGCAGCATGTTCTCGGCCACACTCAATGCGGGCACCAGCCGCGATTCCTGATGGATCATGCCGATGCCGAGCCGCTGCGATGCGGCGGGCGAATCGATACTCGCCTCGCGCCCTTCAAAACGGATGCTGCCCGCGGTGCGCACAATGCCGCCGGACAGTATGCCCATCAATGTCGATTTCCCCGCGCCGTTCTCCCCCACCAGGCAGTGAATTTCGCCCGCGTACAGATCGATGTGTACGTCGTCGAGCGCGCGCACGCCGGGATAACTCTTCCCGATGCCCTGCATCGAAAGCAGAGGCACGGCCGCGTTCTCACCGGCGCGTGTCACTCACCGCTCCGCTGCGCGCAAATCCGATACACGCATGTTTTCCCGCCCGCGTTTCAATCCGTTCATTTTGTCGCGGCAAGCTGCGCGGCGTCCACCAGTCCCACTTCCACCGGAAACACTTTCGGCACGGTCTCGCCTGCAAAATGTTTGCGTATCATCTCGATGGTCGCGCTGCCGATTTTATCGGGATACTGCACCACGTCGGCCTTGAGCGGTGATCCGCGCAGAATGGCGTCGCGCGCGGGCGGCGTTGCATCGTAGCCCACGATCACGAGGTCGCTGCGGCGGAACTGCTCACATGCGTCGAGCGCGCCGAGCGCCGAGTCGTCGTTGATGCCGAAGATGCCGCGCAGGCCCTGCTGCGCCTGCAGTACGTCGGCCGCGGCCTGCAGCGCGCGGTCGCGCACGCCCTGCCCGTTGACGTCGGCCACCACGGTGATGCCGGGATACTGCGCGAGCACGTCGCGGAAGCCCTGCACGCGGTCGAGCACGGACGTCACCACCGGCTGATTGATGATTGCCACCGCACCCTTGCCGCCCAGCATTTTCGCCATGTACTCGCCCGCAAGACGGCCGCCCGCCACGTTGTCGGATGCGATGTGGCACACCACGGGCGCGTTTTCGGCGGCGATGTCGGCCGTAAACACGGGGATGCCCGCCTGCGTGGCGGTGAGTACACCCGGACCCACACCGCGCGAGTCCACGGGACACAACACTATCGCATCCACTTTGCGCGCGACAAAATCCTCGATCTGCGAGATCTGTTTGCCGAGATCAAAGTCGGCGGATGTGACGATCAGTTCGTAGCCCGACTTCTCGGCCTCGCGGATCAGGCCTTCCTCCAGATCCTTGTAGAAGAGATGTCCGCGATTCAGCAGCGACACACCGATCACCTTCGTCGTTTTTTTCCCCTCCTTCGGAGCGCAGGAAAACGACACAAACAGACAGCAGGCGCAGAGGCCGAGGAGCGACAGAGTGCGGATCATGGGGGAGCGGTTTTGGTGTGAGGGATGGGGGCGATACACGCGTGGTGCATCGATGTAACCTAGCAATTCACGGACATGAAAACAACGCGCCCCGCTCCGGCACGCACCGTTCCCACCGCTCCCCTAGTCCTCGCGCGTCGCGAGCAGGCGCTCCAGCGAATCGAGCAGCAACGCCTTGCCCGCCGGTTTGGCGATGAAGTCGTTGCAGCCCGCCGCGATACACTCGTCGCGGTCGGTCGGGAAGGCGTGAGCCGTGAGCGCTATAACGGGAAGCGCGCCGAAACGATCCGACGAACGGATCTCGCGTGTGAGATCGATGCCGGTTTTTTTTCCACGCAGCGAAATGTCCATCAGCACCACATCCACCTGTCTGCGTCGCAGCACCTTCCAGGCGTCGGCCGCGCTGTTCGCCTCGGCCACCGCGTAGGCGTCGCCGAGAATCAGCGTCAGATACTCTATGGTCATCTCGTCGTCCTCGACGATCAGCACGCAGGGTTTGTGTTTGCGTCGCGGCCGCACATGAGGCGCGGGTGCCGCGTCGGACGGCCGCCGCACGGGCACGGGTTCGCCGGAGCGCAGAAGCACGGTGAATGCCGAGCCCGCGCCCTTCTCGCTCGCGACATGTATCTCGGCCCCGTGAAACTCGAGGTACTTTTTCACGAGTGCGAGGCCGAGTCCGATGCCGTCGTAGGCGCGCGAATGCCCGATTTCCTCCTGCGAGTAGGGTTCAAAAAGATTGGGGAGATACTCCTCCGAAATTCCGATGCCCGTGTCGCGCACCTCGATGCCGATCATGCCGGGCTCCGCGCGGAACATACGCACGGTGACTCCGCCGGCGCTGGTGTACTTGATGGCGTTGTCGAGAAGATTCAGCACCGCCTGCGACAGGTAGTATTCGTCGGCCGGCGCGTCGATGTGCCCGCACTCGTTGACGTACGACAGCGTGAGCCCCTTTTTGTGGGCCTTCGGGCGTATGTCGCTGAGCACACGCGAGAGCAGCGCGTGCAGATCCGTCTCCTGCAGCTCGACAAGCAGTTCACCCGACTGTATGCGCGAGAAACTCAGGATCTCGTCCACCGTACGCATGAGCCGCTCGCTGCCGCGCTGTATGTTGTCGAAATACTTGTGCTCGCTCTCGCGGATGCGGTCCGCAAAAAGCTCCTGCAGGAACTGTGTGTAGCCGGTGATGGTGTTGAGCGGCGTGCGGATTTCGTGGGAGATGTTTGCGATGAAGGCGTCCTTGATGCGGTCCGACCGCTCGGCGCGCTCCTTTGCATGCACCATCGCGAACTCGGCGTGTTTGCGGTCGGTGATGTCGAGCACGATGCCGGTGAGACGTGTGGCGCGGTCGTCGTCGCTGCTGTGGGAGATGACCATGCCGGCGATGTTGATCCAAATCCACGATCCGTCGCCGCGCAGCAGACGCATCTCGAGCGAGAAGCGGTGCATGTCACCGCCGAGCACACGTGTAAAGATGTCGCGTATCGTGTTGATGTCGTCGGGATGCAGGCGGCGGAAGTATTTCCGGATGCGTCCCTCGAGATCCTCGCGGGGCAGGCCGAGGATCTCGCAGAGCTGCTCGTTCACCGTGACATTGTCGGCGTCGAGATCCCAGTCGATGATGCCGCAATGCGCGCCCTCGATCGCAAGCGCCAGACGCCGCTGACTGTGTATCAACGCGGCCTCCGCGCGGCGCCAGTCGGTGACGTCGCGGTTGATGCCGACGAGTCCGGTGATGCGGCCGTCGTGTTCGCGCAGCGGAATCTTCGAGATGAGTATGGAGCGTTCGACCTCGCCGGTTGCGGGATTCACACGCATGCGTCCCTGATGGTTGAGTATCGGGACGCCGGTCTCGAGCAGTTGGCGCTCCTCCTGTTCCGCCAATCCCGCGAATTCCGACGTGATGAGGTCACGGTCGTGTTTTCCGACCACGTCGGCCTCGACGTCCTGCCGTAGCGCGCGCACACACGCGTTGTTGACAAGGATGAAGCGCCCCGTGCGATCCTTGACGTAGATTTCGTCGGGTATCGCGTTGATGATCGTCTTGAGCAGGCGGCGTTCACTGTCGAGTTCCTCGAGCACGGCATGGCGCTCACTGTCGTTGCGGATGCTCGCGAGCAATGCCGAGGGATGGCCCTCGTCGTCGATCAGCGCGCGCGCGCTGATCTCGACCGGGAATGTTGTGCCGTCGTGCATCCGGGCCATGTAACTGCCCTGCAGCGATGCGCCCTCGCTGATGATCCGCTGCACGGACTCCATGGCAAGATCTTTCATCGGACCTTCCACAAACAGATCGAAGGCGTTCACGCGCTCATCCATTGCCTCCTCCATCGTGGAGAAGCCGTACATTTCGAGCGCGCGTGAATTGGCCCACAAAACGCGGCCTTCGGGCGAAATGATCACAAACCCGTCCGGTGAAACCTCGAGAAGATGGCGGTGAAAATCTCCGTCCTGAAGCTGAAAGCTCATGGCCGACCTGCAGACTGTGGGGGTGGCTCGATCGCTGCACGCAGCGACCGCAGGCGTTGAGAGTGTGTCCGCGCGGTGCTCCGGCCGCGCGGCGCCGCGCGGGGCGCACGCGGCGGATTCGGTACTCGGCCGATCACAACGAATCTACGAATCTTTTTGTGCCAAATCAGGGCCTATTACGTCTCTCATGGAAAGATTTTCCACGTGAGACGATTACTCGTCCTCCTCGTGGGCAGGCGCGAGACGGACGCGGAATCCTGCGAACAACTCGCGTCCCTTGACGGGCCCCCAGATGAAGGACGTTTCGAAATACCGGTCGAAGGGACGGACGGGATTGAGTATCGGATTATCCTGTCTCTTATCGAGCAGATTTTCGACACCGGCATACAGTTCGAGCGCTTCCCACCGCTGCGTGAGCTGGAAATTGAGCAGCGCGTACCACGGCGAGCGCTCCGGAAGCCGGAAGGCCTCGGGGTAGGCCGTCGTGTGCGGCAGTGTCTGCGGACCGAACATTTCGAGTGTGGCGGCGAAGAGCAGGCCCGACATAGAATGGTCGTATGAGGCGGCGAACAAGGCGCGGTGCCGCGAGGTGAAGAGCACGTCCTTCCTGCCCTCCGCGCGATCCTCGAAGGCGTCGGTGAACGTGTACGCAAGTTTCGCCTCGAGTCCTTCGGCCAGATCCGCGAGCAACTCCGCCACGAGGTTGTTCGATATGACGGGTGATTCGCGCTGTGTGAAGTGGACGGTGAACGGATCGATGTCGTAGTCGGCCGTCAACTGCCGGCGCACCTCGGTGCGGAACACATCGAGCGCCGCCGTGAGTGTGATGCCGGCGAAGCCGCCGATGCGTGTGAGCGAGAGTCCGTAATTGCGCGTGCGTTCGAGCGCGGGCGCCGCGGGGAAACTCAGGTCGCGGCTGCTCGCCAGCAGCACGGCGTTTTCGCTGAACAGCAGGGGTCTGCGTGCTCCCGTGCCGGCGACGCCGCGCACGGTCAGGCCCTGCCCCGCCTCCCACTTGGCGAAGAAGCGTGGTGTGACAAAGCCGCCGTGTGTGTTGTGCGCGTCCGCGCGGATGCCGCCGATGAGCACGAGGTCGTCGTCGTCGCCGAACACGAGTTTGCCCTCGGTAAAGAGACCCGGCACGTTTTCGACCAGTGTGCTCGATCCGGCGTAGGTTTTGCCGAGCGGATTCGCGTTGAAGCCGATGTCCTCGGCCAGTGTAAAGTGTTTGTAACTCGCGCCCGCCTTCAGCGTGTGCTCGCCGCCCATCGGTATGGTGATGCCGGCGTCGGTGTACCACTGCCGCTGCGTGCCCGTGTAGCGGGTCACGCCGTACCAGGCGTTCTGTCCGTGCGACGCGCCTGCCGTGTGTATTTTGAGCATGAGTTCATCGTCGAGCGGCAGGTCGGCCGTTGCATACATCTCGGCGCGCCTGTTGTCGACCACCTGTCCGTACTGCGTGATCGAACCCGCGTCACGCGCCGCGTCAAATCCCGTCGTGCCGCCGACACGGCGCTCGTCGGTGAACTTTGCGCCGAGCCGCAGCAGCGTGCCCTCGCCGTCGTTGTACTTCCACGTGTTGGTCAGAAACGTCCGGTTGATGCGCGGCATGTCGATGAACGTGTTGCCGTCCTCGTCCACGGCCTGCGAGGGCTGCACAAGCTGACCCGCGAGCAGCGTGCTCCAATGTCCGAACACGCGCGACGTGCTGATGTTCACCTGCCGCTCGAGCGAGGCGCTTGCAAAACCGTTCAGGAAAAACGCGTCGGTCGCGTCGGACTCGTGCAGCAGCACGTTCACGATGCCGCTCGAGGCCTCGTAGCCCTGCAGGACGGAGTTCGCGCCCTTCACGATGTACATCTGGCGGATCAGCGTGCCGGGGATGAAGGAGAGTCCGTACTGCGCGTTGAGTCCGCTGAACAGCGTGGGAGTGTTCTCGAGCAGAAGCTGTGTGTACACGCCCGCCATGCCCAGCATGCGCAACTCGCGTGTGTCGGTGATGACGTCGGTGACAGAGGGCTCGACGGAGATGCTGGTGGAGAAACAACCGCTGAGGTCGCAGCACGGCGCCTTTTTCAATTCGGCGGCCGAGACACTCTCCGCGCGGAATTCGATGGGCGCCGCGGCGACACCCTTGCGTTCGCCCATCACCGTCACCTCGCCGAGCGACTTGCCATCCTCGAGGATGATGCGCAGCGGACGCGCGCCCGAGACGATGTCGAGTGTGTCGCCGATATACCCGGCGTGGCCGATCACGAGGCGCGAGGCGCCCTCGGGTCGCGGGAGTTCGAAACGTCCGTCCACCCCCGTGGCGGCACCGGTGTTTGTGCCGAGCCAGAATACGTTGACGCCGATGACGGGCTGCGTGCTGTCGCCCTCCTCGTGCAGCACGATGCCGCTGATCCGCTGCTGCGCCGCAAGCGGGAGGGACAGGACACAGATGTATAGAAACACTGCTGCGATGGTTCGCATGATATTCCTCGTGTGACTGTGAGAGAAAAACGTTCACCGTTCCGCGCCTGCGGAACGTCGTCGGGGAATACTATGCGTGTCGCGGAGGGAGTGTCGAGACCGGAAGAATGATGGAGACGGGACAGTCGACGAGACACGCCGGTATGGGAACCGCGTGTGTCGCGGCGCCGGCTTCGCAGTACACGAGCACAAAACTGCCGCCGCCGCGGTTGCAGATGTCGCAGTGACAGTCGTCGCCGCAGGCCTCGGTTTCCCCCTCACCGGAACAGCAATCGGAATCGAGTCCGGTCAGAATAAGGCCGTGCGAAACGTGCGAGACGGCTTCGTCGATACAACCGCAGTACGGGAACTGCGCGAACAGAAACACCGCGACAAGCAGCAGCGCCGAGAGCCGGACGGCCGTGGCATGGTGCGTGGACGATGTATGGTGTGCGCCCGTTCTCATAATTACCACAAGGTACGGCGCAATTGGCTGTCAGTCAAACGGCCTTGAACTCCGCGGATCAGGATGCGCCGAAGAGCGTCGCAAACTCGCGGCGGATTTCATCACGCACGCGCCGGTACACGGGCAGAATCTCCTCCTCGCTGCCCTGCGCGTCCGCGGGATCGTCGAAGGGAACATGTGCACGCCGCGTGTAGCCCGGCCACACCGGACAGTCGCGCTCGGCATTACCGCACACGGTCAGCACAAGATCAAAGTGCCGCCCCACAAATTCGTCCACATGTTTCGACCGATGTGTGGAGATGTCGATGCCGATTTCCTGCATCACGCGTATCGCCCAGGGATTCACCGTCGACGGACGTGTGCCCGCCGACTCGGCATCCCACATATCTCCAAAATCGTGACGCACAATCCCCTCCGCCATCTGCGAACGGCAACTGTTTCCTGTGCAGAGAATTAAAACGGTGTGTTTCATCTAATATCCGATTGAATAGTCCTGAGAGCTTTTGTATGAAGTCCCTCTGTGCGATGATGTGGTGTAGCGCGAAGAAAAATCACACAGGAGGAACGGAGGAAACGGAGGTTTTTTCTTGCGGCCTTCGGCCGCTGTCCCGCTGTCCCGCTGTCCCGCTCTCCCGCTGTCCCGCTGTCCCGCTGTCCCGCTCTCCGTCTCACGCCTTGCGGCCGGTGACGGTGATGCTGAGGATACGCGTGGATCCGAGTGTGCGTTCTTCGGCAGGGACGTCGGCGGCGAGCTGATCGACGGCCGACTGCGGGATGTTGATGACTTTTTCCGCGCGGACCTCGACGGCGCTGAAGCCGGCGTCGGTGATGTGTTGCAGGTACTCGTCCTTCTGCTGTGCGCCCGCGACACAGCCCGCGTAGAGCAGCGCGGCATCACGCATGGCGGGAGGAATTTCGCCGTCGAGCACGATGTCGGAAACGCAGAAGTGTCCGCCCGGTTTGGTGACGCGGAACATTTCCGCAAAGGCGGACTTTTTATCCGGCACGAGGTTGAGCACGCAGTTCGAGAGGATCACATCGACACTGTCGCGGTCCACGGGCAGATGTTCTATCTCGCCCAGGCGGAATTCCACATTTGCAGCGCCGAGGGAGGTCGCGTTCCGGCGCGCGCGCGCGATCATCTCCGGCGTCATATCGACACCGATGACACAACCTTCCGCGCCCACGATGGACGCCGCGATAAACACGTCGTTCCCCGCTCCGCTGCCGAGATCCAGCACGGTCATGCCTGGACGTAATCCGGCGTGGTCGGTGGGAATGCCGCAGCCGAGTCCGAGGTCGGCCTCCGGCGCGTACCCCTCCACCTTCGTGTATTCATCCGCCATGATCGTGTACACATTGCCGCATCCCTCGCTGCCCTGTCCGCAGCATCCACCCGCCGTCTCGCCCGCTATCGCCAACTCCGCATACTTCTCGCGGACTACCAATTTGATGTCTTCAGGATTTTTCATTGTTGCTTCTCGTTTTTATGTAGGAAGGTAGGAAAGTAGCAAAGTGGCCAAGTAAAAGACTTCGTTACACGTCACACGTTACACGTCACACGTTCCACGTTACACACTTTACGTCGTGGCGCTTTCCGCCCGCTTCGGACTCAGCGAGACACTTCTCGGCATGTCATACTTTACGCCTTTACCTCTTTACGACTTTACGCCATCACACCGTGCCACCCTTCGACTCCGCTCAGGGTGACACGGTGCCTTTACCTCTTTACATCTTTACCTCTTTACGTCTTTTCGATCTTGAATCCCCCCCGCCACCGCACCGCAACTCGTACCAACGCTATAAGCACAGGCACTTCAATAAGCGGTCCTATTACCGCTGCAAAAGCGGCTCCGGAGTTGATGCCGAAGACGGCGACGGCAACGGCGATGGCGAGTTCAAAGTTGTTGCTGGCCGCGGTGAACGACAGCGCGGCGGTTTTCGGATACGATGCTCCGATTTTTTTCCCGAGGAAAAACGACACGGCGAACATAACAACGAAGTACACGACCAGCGGCAGCGCGATACGCAGCACGTCGAGCGGAAGCTGCACGATCACTTCCCCTTTCAGCGAGAACATCACCAGGATGGTGAAGAGCAGCGCCACGAGAGTGAGCGGCGATATCGCGGGAATAAAGCGTTGTGTATACCACGCGTCGCCTTTCAGACGGCGCAGCACGAGGCGCGAGAGAAGTCCGGCCGCGAAGGGAATGCCGAGATAGACGAGCACGGATTCCGCGATCTGACCCATGGAGACGTCGACCACCATGCCTTCAAGGCCTATCATCCGCGGAAGCACCGTGATGAACAGGTAGGCATACAGCGAGTAGAAGAACACCTGGAACAGCGAGTTGAGTGCGACAAGTCCCGCCGCGTATTCGGGATCACCTTGCGCGAGGTCGTTCCACACGATGACCATGGCGATACAGCGCGCGAGGCCGATCAGGATGAGGCCCGCCATATAATCCGGCAGGTCGGGCAGGAAGATCACCGCGAGGAGAAACATCAGCACGGGACCGATGATCCAGTTCTGTACCAGCGACAGCGCCAGAATACGTGTATCCCGAAAGACACGGCCCATCTCCTCGTACCGCACCTTTGCGAGGGGCGGATACATCATGAGGATGAGTCCGATGGCGATCGGAATATTCGTTGTGCCGACGCTGAAGGTGTTCCAGAACTCCGACACGCCCGGCTGGAAATGTCCCCACGCCACGCCGACCAGCATGGCCAGGAAAATCCACAGTGTGAGATAGCGGTCGAGGAAGGACAGTCGGTGGACCATGCGGCTCATGCTTCAGTCTCCATCTTCAGGTGCGCAGCAGGCGGGTGCGTGTTTTTTCAGGCGGAGCGAGTCTTTCACAAAGAGCGCCGCGCCGTCGGTTCCGCGGACGAACACACGGATGACGGACCTCGACAGCGCGTCCTCCTTCCGCAGCGCGTAGTGCATCCACTGCCCTTCGCGCCGCGCGCGGACCAGTCCCGCCGAGCGCAGCACCGCGAGATGCCGCGACACACGCGCCTGCGGCAGCGCGAGAACCCGCTCGATGTCGCAGACGCACAGTTCGCCCGCCTCGGCAAGGAGACGCACGATGCGCAAGCGTGTGTTATCACCCAGCGCCTTGAAAAGTTCCGCTATCATGTCGACGTCATTCATACGCATATTCGTTTATACGAATATACATATACGATGTTGCGCTGTCAAGTCCCCTTCCTCGCGCCCTACTCCGTTGCGGACGAAATGCCGCGGTCCCGTAGGAGGATGTTGGGCAAAAAAGCACACAGGAGGAACGGAGGAAAGGGAGGTTTTTTCTTGCGGCCTTCGGCCGCTGTCCCGCTCTCCCGCTGTCCCGCTCTCCCGCTGTCCCGCTGTCCGGCGCTAGCGCGGTGCGCCGCAGTTCGGGCACGGCCTGTGTGTTTGCCGTGCGTCGCGCAGGAGGCGCGGATACTTCGAATGTGCGAGACCCTCGCAGCCGGCGAGGTGATAGGCCTTGCCGGATTTTGTCACGTACACGGTGTCGGTGTCGCGTTTGGTCGCGGCGGACGGTGGCGGACTGTCGGGCGACTGCACGGTGTACGTTTTTTCTCCGCCCGCGGCGTCGGAGCTGCGCTGATTCTGACGCCAATCCCAGGGGGCGATGGGAGACGGATCGGCCCACAGACCCTTTTTTGCACTGCGTGCATTCGACTCAAGTGCCTGCAGCGTCTTGTCGTCGGGTGCGTAGCGCTGATACCACCAGGCGAGTCCCGCTTCAACGAGGGCATGATTCACGCTGCTGCCGTCGGCGAGTATCACCTCGCCCACGATGCGGCCGTATCTGTCCTTGTCGCGCATCCGCACCGTCACAACTTTCCCGAAGCACTGATCGCTTGTGAACTGCTTCGATTTCTGCCCGTAGGGCTGATCCTTCTCCGGAGCATCCACACCATGAAAACGAATCCGCAGCGGAGAATTCTCCACCAGCAATTCAATCGTGTCTCCATCCTTCACCGACACAACTTTGCCCTGCATTTCCTGCGCGCGAGAATCGCAATGCAGCGCGAGAAGAATACTTACTGCAAATGTCAGAAGGCGGATGGTCTGTTTCATGTGTCCTGTCCTGCTCGTGGTGGATCGTGTATGCCTGAAATCTACGAAGGAGGGAACGCGGAACCCAGAACGCTGTCAGGGGGGTGGGAACTGGGAGCTGGGAAGTGGGTACTAGGTACTGGGTACTAGGTACTGGGTACTAGGCACTGGGTACTGGGTACTAGGTACTGGGTACTGGGTACTGAGGACTGGGGACTGTGAAAAGCAATAGCGGCATTTGGGTGCTACTTCCTACTTCCCAGTCCCCATTTCCTATTTCCCAGTCCCCATTTCCTAGTTCCTAGTTCCTAGTTCCCAGTTCCCAGTTCCGCGTTCCGCTATTCGACGACCACTCGAATCACATCCGACAGCGGCGATTCAGCGCCCGAGGAATGCACCACGCGGATGGCGTACTCGTATGTACCCTTCCCGCGCAGAGCCGTGTCGATGTACTCTGCCTTTTCTTCCGCCGCGACAGCGGCATATTTCTTCAAGCCCTCACCGTTGAAGGAGCGGTACACGAGGAAGGACAAACCCTCGCGGCGGACGGGAGAGGTCCACCGCACACTGATACGCCGCGTCTCCTTGTTGTACACCGCCTGCAGATCACGCGGAGTCGGCAGCACGCCGCTGTCGTAGGGACGCGCGCGGACGCTCATCGAAAGTTCCGATCGATTACCGGCGCTGTCCACTGCCTGCAGGGTGTACTCGTACGTGACGGTTGCCTGCACGTCGCGATCGACCAGCTCGGTGTCGGCAGGACCGAGACGGCGCAGCGTTGTCCACTCTGCTTCACCCGCGGTACGACGGAACACCACATGCGCGGCCACATCGTCGCTGCCGCCGGGCGTGTAGCGCAGGAACACCAGCGAGTCGGTCACATCCACGTCGGTGATGACGGGAGCGACGGGCGGAACGAGATCCGGGCGCGGCACAACGAGCATGTCCGACACATCGGATTCGTTAAAATTCATGTCGAGCGCGGTGGCGCGGTAGTACACGTTCTTCGTCAACGTGCGCACTTCGACCGTGTCGTACACCACCGTGTCGCGCGCGGCGCTGCTGAGGCCGTCGCCGAAACGTTCGAGGATGGACGAGAACTCGTGTTCGGGCGCGTTGGCGCGGAGTATGCGGTAGCCCATCACATCGCGCTCGGGATTGACGCGCAGCGTGAGTGTGACACGGCCCGTGCTGTCCATGCTGCCGCGAACCCAGCGCGGCGCCATGGGCGGCGTCGAGTCGATAAGCGCGACATACGACGGCAGCGAGCGCGCGATATTGCCCGCCGTGTCGCGCGCCGCCACGATGTAGTAGTTCGCGTCGGCATCATTGAAAGTGGTGTCGATGAACTCGCGCGCACCGGGGCCGAGCACGGGACTGATCGCGCTGTACGGTCCGTCCTCCTTCGTATCGCGCAGGACCCTGAATCCGGCGAGATCCGCCGCGACCGGTTCCTCCATCGACCACGTGATGCGCACCGCGCGCGCCGCCGTGTGCTTCGCACCCGGCACAAACGGCGCGCCCGGAGCTGTGCGGTCGCGCCCCATCGCGGACACTTCGCCTATCAGCTCCTCGTCGGCAAAGGCCGTGGAGCCGTACACGCGGTACACATACGGCCGGTAATTCGTGACGAGCGTGTCGGCGAATGCCTCGGGCTCGTCGGGTGCGCCCGGCGCGCGGACGGTCATCTGCGGCGTGCGTGTCAGCGCTGTGAAGGTCGCGCCGCGGTCGGTCGAGCGCTCGACACGCGCGGACGAGTACACGGTGCGCGGCCAGGTGAGGAGTATCCATCCGTCGTTCTCGGTGGCGCGGAGCAACGCATTCCGCTTCGGCACATACGGATCATTCTTCACTGTCACGCGTCCCGTATCCACACGATACGGTGCGGCCGCCGCGGCTAGCCGCACGCGGTACACGTAGGTCTTGCCTCGCGTGGCTGTGCGGTCTACATAGCGCAGTCCCAAACCCTCGGCGGCGGACGCGTTGCGGTCGGCGGCATACAGCGCAAAGCCGAAGCGCATGTCCTCGCGAGTGCGCGCCTCGGTGAGCGCGGCAAGATCGCCCGGATCGATGCGGGCGCCCGTTTCGGCTCCCTCGGTAAGAGCGGCCGCTGCGAGCGGGTAGTCGGTGACACCTTCGGGCGGCCGCGGCGTGGCGGAGAAATAGGCCTGCCACTGGGCGGCGGTCCACGGCAGCAAGGGACCGTCCATCAGCGGCCGGAACGCGTTTGCAGGCGCGGCACCGCGCGCGTCGGCCTCGGCGCGCTCGACGATGAATCCCGTCGTGCGCGCCTTCTTCCAGACCACGGCCTTGTCCACCGCCCAGCGGAGTATCACGCCGTCGTCGCCGCCGCGCGCAAGCACGTGTATGCGCGCGCGCAGCGCCTCGTCGAGATCCGCGGGAATGGCGTCCTGCGCGGAACAGCGGGCCGCTACGATGAGCACCAGTGCCGCAAAAAGAAAGCGTGTGGTGTTCATGGTCTCAATTCCCCGACTGCTTTTTGTTCTCGTTCATGAGCTTCGGTTTCAGCGGCGGCGCAACGGTGGCGAATTGTGTTTCCACCGTCTCCGTCACCGGATCGTTGTTTTTCTTGCGGGCGATGGTCCACCCGTAATTGTTCGTCTTGAGTTCGTAGAGTGTTGCGGTCACACTCACCTTGTACACGCTGGCCGAGTCGAGGTTGGGCCCCAGATCCATCGCGGGTTTGGGTCCGCCCTCGCCGTCGTTCGACATGTTGTTTTTCGGCTGCGCCATGTTCACCATGTTGCCCTTCAGCAGCACGAGGTGTTCGCCGAGCGTGTTCGCCGCGGTCTGTATCGTGAGCGGATTGCCGAAGCCGTTCGGACCCTGCTTGCGCATCGTCACCGTGTAGCGGGCCTGGAACGTCCGATGTACGGTCGTGCCCGCCGCGTCGCCCTGGCTCTCCACCACATCGAACGTCTGATTCGGTGTGAAACCGTACAGCAGGCGCGGACGGTCCTTCACGTCGAAGCTGTTCGAATTGTTCGCCGGGTACGCGGACTTGATGAGCGCGGCCTCCTGCGCTGCAGCGGCGTCTTCCGCAACACCCGCGGGACCCGCCTCGGGTCCGCCGACGGGCCAGCACGGCGTGCCGTAGTCGACGTCCACCTGGAAGGAACCGGACACATTGCCATCGAAGAAATTGAAGGTGCCTGCAGCGGAGCCCTGCAGCCAGGTCGGTTTCGGGAAGCCGCCCTGCAGCGCGCCGCCGATCTTGATGTCGACCAGGTCGAAGGGACAGCCGTTCGGATGATTGTTCTTGCAGCAGAAGAGGCACGGATTCGAAATCGTGCCGTCTTTCATCTCGACAAAGATCTGCACGTTGAAGGTGACCCACGCGGCGACATTGCCCTGCATGTACCAGTGATTCAATCCCTCGATCCCCGCCCCGCCGGAACACACGGCGTTGTCGGGATACCGCAGCGCGGAGAGATTGAGTTCGAAGCCGCCGCTTGCGCGCGAGCGCAGATACACACGGCCGAAGAGATGCCGGTTGCGCTGACCCGTGTCGAAATATGCTCCGACGCCGAGCGCAACGCCGTTGCCCGACACGGCATTCGCAATCACCGACGAGGGCGGCGCGGCCAGACTCACACCCACACTCGCAAGACCCGCATTCGTCGCGGAACTGAATCCCGCGGGCGCGGTGATGTTTTTGCCGAACATGACGTACGACTCGGTGTTCACGCCGTACACCTTCACCACGTTGCGGTTCGACGGCTCGCCGATTTTCACGTACCAGATGCCGGTCTTTCCCTCCACATGCACAACCATGCCGACACCCGCGGGTCCGCTGACCACGGGATCCTTGTTGATATGGGCCAGCGCGGTCATGTGGAACACCCGTGTCGGATGTGTGTATTGCAGACTCACGGCGCCCTTTATCGGCGCCGTCGCGCGCTCGGTCAATTTGGCCATGCCCCAGAACTCGCCGGAAATACTCAGCGTCACGAGTCCGCCGCTCGGGGAGAACTGCCCCGCAAATGTCACGTCGGCGTTGAAGCGTTTGGGATCGGGCGCAGTGCCCAGCACACCCGTGATCGCGAAGCCGAAGCCGATGCCCGTGCTCGGCGTGAATGTCGCGCCGGATGCGGTGGCCTGCTGCGGGGTGTTTGTACTGGCCACCTGCGCCGCGTTGAGCGCCGGCATGGGCGACACGTTCATGCGCTGCCACGCCGCAAGACCCGCGCCGTACAGCGCATAGCCGGGAAGGAAGGTGATGCCCGGCGGCGGCAGTATCACCTTGGCGTCCACATACCAATACCTGTAAGGCGATCCCGCGTTGTAGCTCGTTGTGCCGAATCGCGCCGTGGCGGTGACCTCGGTCTGCGCCGATGTGAACGAGGCCTTCACGCGCCCGCTGAATCCGTTGCCGTACATCGGATCGTCCTGGAAGAACTTCACGAAGCCATCCACAATCACTGCCGAGGTCTTGATGTACAGGCCGATGGAATCGATGCGCGCATCGATGTACTTCGGCTTGAAGCGCCGAGCTGCGGGCCGCTCGATGGCGCCCGTCACCTCGAGCTTCGTGCGCCCCGCGAATTTTTCGTTGAGGTTCACGATCACTTCAAAGTTCACCGCGCCGCGCAGCACCTCGCCGGGCTGCGCCGGCTTCGATACGTACTTGATGTTGTCGATGGTCACGGGAATTTTTGCGACCTTTTTCTGCGGACTCGCAAAACTCCATGTGCCGATGTTGAAACCGAAGCTCCCGCCTTCGACCCACGACATTGCCATGTTCTGAAAGTCGGCGGTGAGAGTGACATTTTTCACCGGACCCACACTCACATCGTTCCAACCGAATCCGCCCGTGAGTTTTATGTCGAACGACGACTTGTCCTTCAGCGCCACCTTGAGATAGGAACTCGGCTTCAAGGTGAATTCTCCGCCGGCAAAAAACGAGGAGCGGATCGGACCCTTGGGTGTCATCGTGAACTGGAAACCGTCGCCGTTCTGGAACAGCGCCTTGTAATCGAGCGCGTTCTGTTGTGTCGAATCGGCCACAGGCAGCGTGATGAGTCCGCGCAGATACGCGGTTTTCACCGAGCTGTTCACGAGCGAAATCTTGAGCGAATCGATGCTCGCGCCCAGCGACGCGATGTTGCCCTTCGGGAATTGTATGATGTTCGCCGCGCCGATGGCGCAGGTGACGCCGGTCTTGTTCACGATCAGGTTGTTGACAAAGATGGTGACACGTTTTGTCGGATCGTCGAACGTCGTGAGTTTTTCGGGCAGCAGCAACTTCGCCTGTTTGATGAAGAAGCCCTGGAAGGCCATGGTCTGATCACCCGTGTATCCCGCCGGAAACGTGATGCCCGAGGGATTGCGGATGTCGGAATGATCGTAGGCCATGTTGGTGACTTCGAGATCGGTGCCGTTGGTGTTTGTGATGGTGCTCTTCGGCAGTGTCGCGTTTACGATCCAGTCGTCCCAGTCGCTGATCCACGCCTTGACGTTGGTCTTCACCTTCTGGCCGTTGTCGGGGCTCGGCGTCACCCACGCGCGCGGGAGTGCAAAGTCCATGTCCACCTGCGCGCGGCGGAAGCCGTCGCAGTCCCAGTCGATGAAGGTGCCGTTCGCCGTGTCGGTCGGCGCCTTGAAGGTGACGCTCCAAGTGGCGGTGTCGGGCGAGAAGGTGACGTCGCCGAGCAGGCCGAAGGAGCCGGATTGGAAGGACGGACCTGACGGAGCAAACGCGAGTCCGCTGGTCTTGAAGCCGAGATCGTCGTTGTGTTCGAGCACGGGCAGCGACATCACACCCACGAGTTCGGCGCCGGCTGCGTTCCATTTCATTTCGGCGATGGCCACGGTGTAGCCCTTGAGATTCGTGATGCCCAGCGGCAGCAGCACCGGCGAATTCGTCGCGTTGGCGATCTGTGTGTTGAGATCGAGGTCCTTGGTGAGTTTGCCGAAGTTCGCCTTCAGCCAGGTCTCGAGATTTTTGATGCGAGTTTTTGTCCACGGCAGTCCGCCGACAACATTCGTAAGCCACTGCGTCTGATACGGGTCGGGCGTGGCGTCGATGCGCGCCACCACGTCGCCGTTGTACACCTGTCCCGCCGTGTTGATCTTGATGTTGGTAAACTGCACCGCGACGGGCGTGCGCAGCCAGGTGACGAGAATGGAGCCCTTGCCGGTGAGTCCGGCGCCCGTGCCCGTCGCCTCGAGTATCTTCATCGGGAAATACCCGACGGTCACGACACTGTCGACATACGCGGCGGCGGCCTTGGTCGAAGGGGTCTGATCCACCACCGGGGGCGGCGTGACACCCGCGGGTTGGCATCCGCTCGGCGCGGGCTGCGGATTGCCGTTGCCGTATTGTGTCGTGTCGGGCTGCTGCACGTTGTTGTCGCCCGGACCGGCCTTCACCGCCTTCTGCGCCGTCATGAGTGGTCCCGGAGCCACATCCACGGGCGGAGCCGGCGGCTGCTGTGTGCGCAGTGCCTCATTGCCCTGCCGCCGCTCGATCGTTGCGGTCTCGCCCGCCGTGGCGCGCCGCTCGGCGGCCGCGGCGACCGTGAAGGTGAAGGGCTGCGCGTAGCCGTCGGTCTCGCCGAGCGGCGTGCCGCGTTCGTCGAGCGCGCGGACGGTCCAAGCATACTCCGGCACACGTCCCGGCAGCGGATACTCGGGCGGCCACAGGAGCTGCGTGACGCCGCGCACGGGCACGTCGAGAATCGGGCGGTTGCCGCGGAAGGCCTGCATCGCCCGCTGGCCCTGCAGTACTTCAAACACCATCACGCGGTAGGTGACAAACCCCTGCGGCTGCGGCGTGACGGGTGCCCAGCGGAACATGGGCCTCTCGCCCGTCTGCAGCGCGCTGCCGTTGTCTGGAAAAAGGAGTTTCGGAGCGTCATATCCGGTAACGTAAAAACCGCGACAGATGGGCGCGCCGATGATGCTCTGCCCCGTCTGTGGATCAAGAAGATCGACGCAGAATTCATAGTCGCCCGCGGGCAGCATGCCGGTCTTTGCCGCGGTGTTTTTGGCGCCGCCCACAAAGTCGACGGCGCGGAACGGGATGAGGGCCTCGGCGTAGTACACACTGACTCCCGGCGGCAGGGTCACGATGCTCATCTGTTCGGTCTTGGTGCGCGCCTGCACCGCGCCGTCCTTCTTCACCTCGACGGAGAACTTCACCTGCACGGGCCGGCCGCCAGGCGGCACGGTGGTGGTGAGCATGGCTGTCTCCTTGCGGGCCGCCCATTCGGAGAGGTAGGGATTCGGACGCGGCGATACGTTCAGCGTGGCGCTCACACCCTGCGCCCGCGCAGAGGAAAGCGCGGCCGCGCTGAAACAGAGGGCGAGGAGAATATGCCGGAAGGTCTGTCGTGTCGTGATCATGCTGCGTCTCCGTGTATCCCGGACGTCCTAAAACGTGGTGGTCAATGCCGATTCGAAAAGTGTCTCCCGGAAAAACGCGCCGGGTTTTGCGGAGCCGTAGCGGTAGTCGTTCACCGATACGGCGGAGTTGAGCGTGAGTCCGTCCGCGATGCGCCACTGCACGCCGGCGCGCGCGCCGACCTGTCTGTCGGCGGTGAAGGACGCGAGGCGATTGTTCGAGTAGGTGACGGTGACCGACGGCGCGACAGCGCCCTCGAACAGCGTCGTGCCCGCGCCCAGCGACAGCGTGTTCATGTTTAATGCGCCCGCGGGAAGATCGTTTGTCATGTGATGGACGGAGGCCGTGAGCGAGAGCGGGGTCTCCGTCCACGTGCCGAGATACATCAGCATGACACTCTGCGTATTGTTGCTGCCCTGCGCTCCCGACACGACGTTGTGATCGGTGAACGCGTCGAGCGCGTAGCTGGCCGTGATGGTGTGTGTGGCGGCCTGCGCGCGCAGCGTGTAGGTGGGCGCCACCGAAAACGCGTTCGACACGGTTTCCACGCGCAGCGTGTCGTTGCTCACGTTGTTGCGCACGCCGAAGTTGGCGTAGCGCAAAGCGACGGACCATTCCTCGGATATCAGCGCAAAGGCGTTGGCGGATCCGATGATCTGTGTCGATGTTGCGCCCTTGGTGCTCGACAAGTTGTTTGTGCGGTGTCCGATCGACGCGTTGAGGGACAGCTTCTTGTCGAAGAAACGCGCGCGCGGAGCGAGCAGGAATTCGAGCCGGTCGGGCTGCAGGTACGGATACCCGAGCGACACATAGCCGGCGCCGATGTATTTGCCCGAGGTCTTTACGCCGAAATCGCCCTCGTCCCAGGCCAGCGCCAGTGTGCCCGCGTAGTCGCTGCGTGTGGAAACGTTCTGGCGGTACATCGAGGCGGGAAGCGGCGAGCTGAAGTCCACCGGATCGGCATTGAGATCGCGTGTGAAGGCCGATGCGGCGGCCTCGCCGCTGAGGCCCACTGTTTCGGATACACCTATCCGAAAATTGAGCGACGCCAGGGCGCCTTCCTGCGGCGCGAGTCCGGCGGGCCTGCGCGCGAGCGACGCGGCATCGTCCTTCGCGCGCACGAGGTTGAGATGCGCGAAGGTGCCGTTCTCGTCGCCATACCCGATCTTGCCCAGCACCACGTGGCGCGCGTACGCGGCGCGCACGTTGTTGGCGCTGTCGGCCTCGATGGCGCGCTGCACGCTGCCGGCCGAAAGCGCAAAACGGAAGAGTCCGGGTGTCAGATCCACACCGGCGCCGAATACCTGTTCATCCCCCGCCGACAGTTCCGAGTACCGCGGCACGTGTGTGCCGAGGTAGGCCTGCAACCAGCCGATGCGCGGCGCGACACTCAGGAAGCCGAGGTTGTTCAACGGATTCTGTATGAATTGCAGGAACGTCGAATTCTTTGCATTCGGCGTCACAACATTGGTCTCCTGCGACGACAGCATGATGTTGAAGGGCAGCGTGATGTGATCGCCGAATGCCAGTGTGGGTGTGAGAACAAGGCGCAGCAGCGACGAGGGGCGCCGCGGTTGCAGCGTGCTGTCGTTGGCGGAGAAGCCGTACACGTCGGCGGTGGCCGCCGCCGATCCGCTGAGGCGCACGGGAGGCCGCTCTCCCCCGCCGCCGTCCTGCGCCCGTGCATACGGGACCGGTAGCGCGAGGAACGCGGCGGCGCAAAGAAAAAGCAAGGGGCTGTGTCGCACGATCAAATGACTCACATGAAGTGGACGCGAAGCGAACCGCGCGGAGCGAATGAATCCTCCATTCACAACGCGGCGGCGGGTTGGGTACTACGGATAGTGTCTATCGTAATATATGGCGCGTTTTCGCGGTATTCAAGAGCCGAAGCCGCATCGCGGCCGGATGCACATGCCGTTTTTTGCTTGACACTGACATTTCCGATATGTAGATTTTACTTGTCCGATTTCCCACATCCGCAAGAGCACCTCGCGATTCCCGCTTCAGGGAACCGTGTCTGATCATTCTGTCCCGCACAGCGCAGGTCGTGTGCGGATGTGTTTGTCACATCGGCCAAAACGGATTCCCCTCACAGTCAGGCCTCCACTCCGATGAAGATTCTCAAGCGCATCGCCATCGTCCTCGGCTCCCTCGTCGGTGTCGTCGTCCTCACCGTCGTCGTGATCTACTTCATGACGCGCAGCCGGTTGAACAGCACCTACGAGATCACACCCCGCGCGGTGCTCGTGCCCAACGACACGGCGACGATCGCGCGCGGTCGTCACTGGGTCGACGTGTACTGCACCGGCTGCCACGGTCCGGATCTCGCGGGCAAGCGGATGTTCGAGGATCCCGACATCGGATCCATCGACGCGCCGAATCTCACGCGCGGTCGCGGCGGTGTTGCGAGCGCGTACGCATCCGACATCGACTGGGTGCGCAGCATACGGCACGGCGTGCGGCCGTCGGGGCAGGCCCTGTTCATCATGCCGTCGCGGGAGTACTATTATTTTTCCGACGAGGATCTCGGCTCAATCATCTCCTACATCAAGAGCCTTCCGCCCGTCGATAAGACAACCGCGGGATATGAACTGACATTCCTTTCTCACATCCTCGCGGCGTTCGGCGCCTTCGGCAGCATACTCTCGGTCGAGGATATTCAGCACGACGTGCGTCCCCCCGCCCCGCCGCGCGACGTGAC
Source organism: Ignavibacteriota bacterium (assembly GCA_016218045.1). NCBI lineage: Bacteria > Pseudomonadati > Ignavibacteriota > Ignavibacteriota bacterium. The sequence goes on along the minus strand of JACRFB010000018.1, from coordinate 54,492 downwards.
AGCCGCCTACGGCGAGTACCTCGTCAACACCGGCGGCTGCCGCACCTGCCACGGCGAGAATCTCGCGGGAGGCAAGGATCCCAATCCTCACGCACCTCCCAGCCCGAACCTCACACCGGGCGGACCGCTGAAATCCTGGACGCGCGAGGACTTCCTCCTCACGCTGCGCACCGGCTTCACTCCCGATCGGCGTCCGCTGCAGGCCGCGTTTATGCCGTGGGATCAGTTCGGTCGCATGACCGACAACGAACTCACCGCACTCTGGCTGTACCTGCGCGCACAGCCCGCGCTGGCGACTAACGACTGATCATCTTCTCCGAGGACGCCCCATGTTCCGTACATGCATTCACTCCCTGCTCCCGGCCTGCGCCGTGTTCCTGTGCACCATCGCGCCGCTTCCCGCGCAGATCCAGGAACTTGCACAGATACCGCGGAGTGCCATGTCGCTCAATTTCGAGGAAGTCAAACAGACCGTCGTCGGCGACTATAACGGAGACATTTTTTCAGACATCGTCACACGCAGCAGCAGCACCGTGACCGTGCTCGATGCGCTGACGCTGACGCCGCTCTACACCTTCCAGGCTGTGTCGGGCGACACGTCGCGCCGGCTTCTCGGCTTCGCCCGCTTTAACGGACAGAACGGCCCGGTCAGTGTGATGTTCCTTGAACGTGTGAGCAGCAGCGCGGCCCTCGTCATCCGCGACGCCGCGTCGAACGGCGTCGTATTCCGTGCTGAGGGCGACGCGATCCCCACGGAGACGATGTCCCTGAATATCGTGGTCCTGCATCGGAGCAACGGGCGCGACGTGCTCTGTCTGTCCGGTCGCCGCGGCGTGCTCGTGATCGGCGAGAAGAATGGCGTGCGCGGTGGCGACGGGGGCGGCATGTCCGCGCCGCAGCCCGCGCGAATGGTGGGATACGACGTCCAGCTCAAGTACGCTGCGCCGCCCGGTCTGCGTCTCGCCTTCTCGCCGCGCGATTTCTCCGACGAGGCGCGCGCGGATTTCAATGGCGACGGAGTGTCGGATCTTCTGCTCCGCAACGACACATCCTCGGGAGATCCGAAGGGCCTCGTGGTCGTGAGCGGCGACGACCTGAAGGAACTGCTGACCATACCGCTCACGGGCGGGCAGGCGGCGGCGCTGCGTGGTGACGTGCACGGCTTCGCGGATGTGGACGGGGATGGGATCAAGGAACTGTACGCCGGCACAAACGCTGCCCTGACTACCAATGGCGCCGTGCACACGATCGCACCCGGCATCACAACCCTCGCGCTGGCCGACATCGACGGCGACGGGCGCACGGACATCCTCGCGCTGCGCCTGCGCGACACCACACTCGTGGTGTACGGAACATCAGCCCCGACCGGCGTGGCCGCGGCGCCGGTGATGCCCGACGTGCTCACACTTCACCCCGCTTATCCGAATCCTTCCGCGAGTGTGACGCTGCTTCCCGTCACCCTGCGGTCGTCCGCTCCCTTGCGCGTCGCGGTGACCGACGCCGCGGGTCGCACGCTCCGCGTTCTGCACGACGGCCCCGTCAGTGCCGGCATGCATCTCATCCCGTGGGACGGCGCTGACGACACAGGCGCGCGGCTTGCGAGCGGCACGTATCAGATCATTGCCACATCGGGTGTGATGCTCCGCGCGCTCCCCGTCATTCGAATCCGCTGAGGTGACATCATGCGTTTCTCCATGATTCTGTTCTTTCTTCTTGCCACCGTGTTCGCACTCCAGGCACAGGACCAGATGATGTCCATCGTGCGCAGCGTGCCCGGCTGTCCCGATTCAACGAACACACCACGCCTGCGCGACGGCTTCTCCAGCGCGGGCGATCGACGGAGCGCCCTCGACATCAACGGCGATGGCATCCCCGATCAGGGTTTCTACTTTGAGGCCGACGGCCTGACCGAGAAGTTGGTCGTCGTCGATGGTGCGACACCGACACGACGCTGGGAATTCACACTCTGGTCCGGTGCGACACGGAAGCCGTACTCGCATCGGCTTATCGGCTATTACAACCTCGATGGCATCGTCGACAACGGGAATCCGAAGGAGCCGGTGTTTGCTTCCGCACGCGGCGATGTGGGGTTCAAGGTCACATTTGAAGACGTTGTAATCTCGTCGTACACGCTGCAGACCACGCAGCCGCTCGGCATCATCGCCATCCTCATCGGACTCTTCGACGCGAATGGCGACGGGCGTACGGACATTCTGACCGCGAGCTGCAATCAGCCGTCCGGATCGTCGATGGACCTGTGGTCGTGGAAATGATTCTCGTCAGAAACGCACGGTAGTTCGGAGCCGCTCGTCGGCCGACGAGGATCCCACGATGATATTGAGACGTCGCGGATGCCGGAAGGAGCGCGATGTCGCGTCCCAGAACCGCCTGTCGTCCGCCGTGAGTGTCCACGCGATACGCCGCCTGCCGCCGCGCTCGAGGTCCACACGCCGCACCCCGCGCAGGGTGCGGAGCGCTGCGCCGGCGGGCGCGTCCGTATCGCGGATGTAGAGCTGCGCGATCTCCGTACCGTCCAACTGACCGGTATTCTCGACTGTCACAAGTATGGTCAGTTCCTCGTGGTCCGCGAGTGAATCCGCGCTCACACGCAGATCGGAGTATGCAAATTCCGTGTACGACAGTCCGTGTCCGAAGGCGTACTGGGGTGTGCCGTGAAAGAAGCGGTACGTGCGTCCGCGCATGGAGTAATCCTCGAAGGGTGGCAGGTCCCGTGTGCTTGCATAGAAGGTCACGGGCAGACGTCCCGAGGGATTCACATCGCCGAACAGCACGTGTGCGACCGCATCACCTCCGCGCTGCCCCGGATACCAGGCCGCAAGAATCGCGTCTGCGGATTCGCTCATCCACGATGACACGATGGCCGAGCCCGACAACAGCACCACGATCAATGGCCGGCCTCGTTTCTGTACTGCGCGCAGCAGACGCTCCTGCGGGGCGGGAAGTTCAATCGTGGTCCTGTCGCCACCGCGGAACCCGTCGAGTGCGACACGCAATTCCTCGCCCTCGAGCCAGGGATGCAGGCCGAGCACTACAATCACGGCATCGGCATCGGAGGCGGCCTTCTGTGCGTCGATCAGAAGCTGCTCCGCGGCGGCGGCCGAGGAATCCGTGTGTCTGCCCTCGGCGAGATCACATCCACGCGTGTAGGTGATTGCGACGTCCGATCCGGCGCGCGCGCGCAGACCGCGCAGCAGGGTGACGGCGTACGGCGGTGTGCCGTTGTAATTGCCGAGCAGCACGGTGGAATCGTCCGCTGCGGGCCCGAGCACCGCGATACGCCGGATATCGCGAGACAACGGCAGTGTGCCTCCGTTGTTTTTCAGGAGTACGATCGACCGCTCCGCGGCATGCAGCGCGAGCGAATCGTGTCTCTCACACGCATTCTTCGAATATGGTATCGCGGCGTATGGATCGCGTCCGGGCGGATCAAACATGCCGAGCCGCATTCGCGCCGTAAAGAGCCGGCGCGCGGCCCTGTCGATGACTGCCGGCGCGACGAGTCCTCTGCGCACGGCTTCACCCAGCGCGGCGTACTCGGGTCCGCAGGTCAGATCACATCCCGCATTCACTGAGCGCGCGGCGGCCTCGACCATCGACGTGTCGCTGTGATGGAAGTTCACGTAGTCGCTCACCGCCCAACAGTCCGACACGACATACCCGTCGAAGCCCCACTCGGCGCGCAGGATGCTGTCGAGCAGCAGCGTGCTCGCGCAGCAGGGATCGCCGTACAGCCGGTTGTATGCGCACATGACGGAGGCGGCGCCTGCCTCGCGCACGGTGCGCGCAAATGCGGGCAGGTAGGTGTCACGCAAATCGGTCTCGCTCACCGACGCGTTGAATGCGTGGCGTGTGGGTTCCGGACCGCTGTGCACCGCAAAATGTTTGGGCGTGGCCACGGCGCGCAGATGCGCGGGATCGTCGCCTTGCAGTCCGCGCACAAATGCGGCGCCGAGTGTGCCTGCAAGCCATGGATCCTCGCCGTAGGTCTCCTGTCCCCTGCCCCAGCGCGGATCACGCGCGATGTTGATGTTGGGCGACCAGAAGGTCAGTCCTTCGTAGATGCCGTGCCGTCCCTGCCGCAGCGCCTCGTGATGTTTTGCGCGCGCCTCGACACCTATCGCCGTCGCGATGCTGTGCAGGAGATCCGCATCAAAACATGCCGCGAGGCCGATGGCCTGGGGAAACACGGTGGCGGTGCCCGCGCGGGCCACGCCGTGCAGGGCCTCATTCCACCACGTGTACGGCGGAATGCCCAGCCGCTCGATCGCGGACGCTTCATGCTGCATCTGCGCGATCTTCTCCTCGAGTGTCAGACGCCCCACAAGATCGGCGACACGATCGGCAACGGGAAGATCGTGATTGCGGAACGGCGGCGTGCCGTCCTGCGCCGCAAGAGGCGCACACATGGCGCAGATCAGAAGAAATACGGATCCGATACTCGGAATTGTGGACATGACGGCGTGTGCGAGTGGTGGGGGCGGTGATCCCGCGGGATTGGATTCCGGAGCTGCTGCAAGATACAACGGCGGTGTATGCGAAAAGATGCCGCGCAGTTCCTCTGCAGAACGGGCGTCGCTTTTGCGTGCGGCTAGAAGCGGAACAGCCCGAACAACATGTCGCCGAAAAGCGGCAGCAGTCCTATCACCAGCAGCCACCCGAGTATGTCGAGCGCAAAACCGTTGCGCACCATCGCGCGAAGCGGCACGTATCCCGTGCCGTACACGAGCGCGTTGGGAGGTGTTGCGACGGGCAGCATGAAGGCGAGCGACGCGGCGATCGCGGCTGCGACGGCCAGCGCCGCCGGATCGGCTCCGGTTGCGGCGGCGATCGAAATGACTACCGGCACCATCATCGATGTGACCGCAGTGTTCGAGGTGACCTCGGTCAGGAAATCGACAAACACCACGATCACCGCCACAAGCACAAACGTCGAGGGTGTGCCAATGGCCGCGATCACCGACGAGGCGACCCACGGCGCGAGCCCCGTGCGGAACAGTGCGTCCGACAACGCGATGCCGCCACCGAACAGCATCAGCGTGCCCCAGTCCACCGACGCGGCGTCGTCCCAGCGCAGCACAAACTCGCCCCTGCGCAGATGTACGGGCACGAAAAAACAGAGCGCACCCGCGCAGAGTCCGATGTGGAATTCGTCGACCCAGGCGAGCCGCTGCGCGATTGCATCGGGAAGGATGTCGCCCCAGAAGGGATTCGAGATCCACAGTATCGCCGCGCAGCCGAGTATGCCGAGCACACGTTTTTCCCCTGTGGACATCGGACCCAACGCCGCGTGCTCCGCGCGCAGGCGTTCCCTGCCGCCGGGAATGTGCGCGACTTCGGGCGGATTTAATCGCAGGAGCAACAGCCACGTCATCGGCACCATCAGCACCACAAAGGGCACACCGATGACCATCCATTCGAGAAAACCTATGGACTCGAATCCTGCTCGGCCCGCCATCGCCGTGTCGAGGATGCCCAGCGCGATGCCGTTGGGTGGCGTGCCGATGATGGTGCCCACACCGCCGATGGACGCGGCGTATGCGATGCCGAGCATCATCGCCGTGCCGTAGGGTGAATCGCCCGGCTTCAGCGCGAGCATCGTGAGAATGCCGAGTCCGATGGGCAGCATCATCGCGGCCGTCGCGGTGTTGGATATCCACATCGAGAGGAAGGCCGTCACCGCCATCACGCCCAGCAGTATGCTGCGCGGATTGTCCGCCACACGGCCGCGTGACAGCAGCCACAGCGTCAGGCGGCGGTCGAGTCCCCACCGCTGCATCGCGGCCGCCAGAAGGAAACCGCCGAGGAAGAGGTATATCACCGGATTGGCGTAATGCGCAAGCACCGTCTTCGGTGTGAACTCCACCGCGCCGCGCGCGCCGAAGCCGACCACATGCAACGCGGGCAGCAACACGGCGGGCAGCAAGGCCGTGGCCGGCAGCGGCACTGCCTCGGTGATCCACCACACGATCATGATGAAGAAGAGTCCGGCCGCGGCCTGCATACTGCGCGCAAGTTCCCAGGAGTCCGGCTCCGCTGCACCCGCGAGCACAGACATTGCCGCATCGTGAAACACGGGCAGCACGGGCGCACAAATGCAGAGCGCCAGAAGCAGTATTCCTGTGAAGAATCCCGCTCGTTTCAACGTTGTTCCCGCCGCAGTGCCTTCCGCCATCCGCAACCTCTCGCTGATATTGTGCGATGGTAGACATTCCCCTGCCGTGAAACAAACATCGACACCTGAGTAGTGCGCCGCACTGTCGCCCCTTGTCTCTTCTTCACCATCTTTCTAGTTTGTGATGTCCAACCACATCCCGGGAAAGGTACAGGATGAAGGTACGTTCCGCATCGATCCTCCTTGGTCTCGCGCTCATCACGACACATCTGTGTGCGCAGTACGAACTCGAGAAAGTACCGTCACCCGAGGGCTGTGCCGTCTATGGCCTGGCCTGCGACAGCGCTGGTACGCTATACGCATCGACAGATGAATACGGATTGTACATCTCTCGCGACGGCGGAACACTTTGGACGAAGGCCTCGATACCGCTGGAAATGCACCGGCTAACAGTGCAGATACTGTGGCCTCTGATTGTGGGTCCGCATGGAACGGTGTACGCCTTCAGCACCTTCGGATCTGGTACTCTCCCACTGCTTCGCTCCACCGACAGAGGCAGCACATGGGTGGTGGTCGACAGTGCCGCTCGGAATCACATCGGGTATAGTCACATGGTCGCACACGGCGGCGCGCTCTTTTCCCTTTCTGCAAAGGGATTCTGTCGATCAGACGACGACGGCTTCACCTGGCGTGTAGTCAGCACACCACCACAACTTGATTTTTCCAAAGGATTTCGTCAGACGATTTTCACCTTCGTCTCCGACTCCGTCGTCCTTGTATGGGCGAATACCGTGTCACGATCGACCGACCAGGGTGCCACGTGGTCGTCAACAGATATCGAGAGACTGGTGACGCCGTTTGCAGTGGACGACGAGCGCGGCATCGTGTCCATACGATCGTACAGCTCGAAATCACGAGCATATCTCATCCGGCGGAGCACGGATGCGGGATTCTCGTGGGTGCTGGAGGATTCAATCTCGAATGCGACGATACGATACGAAGGCTGGCCCGATCGTATTGTCCGGTTGTCCGACGGCACACTGATGTGCGGAGGTCCCAACGGCGCGCGCGGTGTGTGGATCGCGCGCGATTCGATGCGCTTCCGGTGGCGCGCTGGGCTGAACAATCACATCGTGCATGACCTCTGTGTCGATACACGGGGTCGTATCCTGGCGGCGACACATGCCGGTGTGTACGCCTCGTCAGACGAGGGGCGCACATGGAATGAATTGAATCGCGGCTTGCCGGCACGTGAAGTTACGGCTCTCTTTTCCAGTCCGAACGGAACGGTGTTTGCGGGAACTCGAGCGGGAGGGCTGTATGTATCTCGTGATTCCGGGCGGTCATGGCAGCCCCGTGGTCTCGACGGGATGGATGTACACTTCGGCATCGCGAGGGAAACCGGCGGCATCACCGCTATTACGAGAGCTTCTGAGGGGGTAACCCTCAGCCACCTAGGGCAGACCTTCCCCGGATATCCAATCGACTCTCACCTGCCCAGCGGCAGCCCCGCGTGGACCACGGACGACGGCAGCTCGTGGAAGACACAGGAAAACACCTGGTGTACATCGATAGTATCGGATTCACGATTCCGATATTACACGAACACCAGGGAAAACAATTACAGCAGCGATGCGGGCGCGCGGTGGTCCACCGTCCCGCTGCTCGCGCGGGCGCGTTTTCTGGACTCGCCCGCCGACGGCACAGTCTTCGCATCCGTTACGGCACAAAGTGAGGGAAGTCGCGCGCGTGAAGTAGTGCTGCCGGACTCCGTGCTGCGCTCCGATGACGGCGGCACACACTGGCGCTGTATACACACAGGCCCAGTCTATGGCATGTGGTCGGATGATACGATGCTCTGTATTCATGAGGGTCGCACAATCCTCCGCAGTGCCGATCGTGGGGTGTCGTGGCAGACCGTCGAACTGCCAACCTTCTTGCAGATGCCGGACCAAGGCATCTCCCTCCGCTTCCAGTCAGCAGGGACGGGCCTCGTGTCCGTCTCCGACCCGTACGGCGGACTGCACTACTTCTCGACAGACGGCGGCGCGTCATGGGAAGCTGTCAATTTCAGGAGCGGCTCTGTTCACTCCTACTATACATCATGCCTTCAGACAAAGGATGGGCAATTCCTATTTGGCAGTACGCATGGTATCTATCGCGCACGCCGTGTATCCACCGTCCCTTCTGATTAGCGCGCCCAGATCCTCCTCCGGCCTATCCGCATCAACCCCCTATCCCCTCATGCCTTGAAACTCCCTTTGTGAGCGTCCTTGCGCTGCAACTCCTGTGTCTGTCGGGTCTGCAGCGCAGGCAGAACCACTGCACGGTCAGCGGCCGTCCGGCGACGTCCGTGCCATTAATTAATATTTGACTTTGGGAACAAATACGGATGGCGGGAGGTTAGGGTAGAAACTCCCCTCATCTCTTTTTTTACCCGGCAGCCGGTGCGCGGTGAATTGCTGATGCCACGGTTGCAGAAAGGATATACCCATGCGACTTTCTTCAGCACTCATTGTCGTGGCGCTCCTGCTGTCATTGACGGTGCAGGCACAGGTTCCACGTGTCATCAGTTTCCAGGGTGTTCTCGCCGATGCATCTGGCAATCTGCTTCCCGATGGCAATACCGGTCTGACGTTGTCACTGTACGAGACGGCCACCGGAGGAACGGCCCTGTACACCGAGACACAGACAGTGCCGGTGGTGCGCGGCGTGTTTAACGTGATCATCGGCAGCGTTACACCTCTCCCGGCGAGTCTGGGTTTCGACCGGGCGTATTTCCTCGGTGTGCGTGTGGGCGGCGGAACGGAATTGTCGCCGCGTACGGCGCTCACCGCGGCACCCTATGCCCTGCGCGCCGCCGTCGCTGATGTGGCGGAATCCCTCTCCCCCTCCGCCAGCGGCGTTGTGACCCGCGTGAATAATCAAAGCGGAGCGCTGACGTTGCAGGGCTCGGGCGGCACCACCGTCACCAATAGCGGAAACACCATCACCATTTCATCGAGTGGTGGAGGCGGTACCGGCATTCAAGGAGTCCAATCGGTGGATGGCATGATCAGTGTCACAAATCCGAATGGTCCGACGGCAAACCTCGGCATTGCTCCAAATGCCATCACGTCCGACAGGATTCAGGACGGATCCCTCACCGCGAATGATTTTGCACCGGGAGTGCTGCCCGGTGTTGCCAATTTTATCGCCGTGGGGTCGCTCGCAGGAGGTGATTTGAACGGATCGTATCCCAATCCCGGCATCGCGCCCGATGCCGTTTCGAGCATCGAAATACAGGACGGCAGCATCACCGCCAATGATATCGCCCCGGGTGTCATACCCAGCACGCTGAACTTTCTCTCCGTCGGTTCGTCCGCCGGCGGCGATTTGGCGGGTCAGTATCCAAATCCCACCATCGCGGTCAATGCTGTCGACGCGGGCAACATCACGCCGGGGGCCGTGGTGAAAACTCTGGTCGTCGGACCCTCGCAGTTGCATGACAATGTCACTCTCGCGGCAGGGGCAAACGTCAACGTCACCGCGGCAGGCACAACCGTGACGATTTCCGCGGTCGAACAAAACGCCGTAAAATCGATAACGAACAGCAACGGCACGCTCGATGTCACGAATCCGACCGGACCCGCAACCACAGTGAACGTCAAGGACAACGGCATCTCGACGTTGCAACTCGCAAACGAGGCCGTCACACTGCCGAAGCTCAGCAAAAGTGGCGCATCGAACGGCCAGGTGCTGGGCTACAACGGCACCGATATCGTGTGGACAACACCGTCATCGGGTATCACGCTCCCGTACGCGGGTAGCACAAGTTCTTCACTCGAAGCGGTGAAAATCGTGAATTCCGGCAGTGGTCCGGGCATTCTGGGACAGAATTCCGCGACCACCGGCTCCACATTCGGCATGCGAGGCGAGGCGGCATCCACATCACACGGCGTCGGTGCGACAGGAGGAGTGACCGGTGTTTTCGGACTTGTCACACCAACAACACCAGGAGGGTACTCCGCCGGCGTGCGCGGTATAAACAACGGCACGGGCGGTACGGGCATCGGTGTCATCGGCTATCAGGCGGGCAGCGGTTGGGGTGTGTACGGAGAAACCCCGAGCGGCTTCGGTGTGTATGGCCTCACAACAAACAGCTCGTCTGCCTCGTCGGGTGTCCGTGGTGAAACGTTCTCGAGCAACGGCGTTGCGGTCGAGGCGAAGTATTCCGGTTCGGGTGTGGGCACCGCGCTCGAGCTCGACAATGGAGCCATCCGTGTATCGGGGGTCAACAAGGCGGCCTTTATCCATACCGCAACCGCGGCAAATAAACTGAGCGCAAACGGCACCGATATCGACAACGCCATGTGCAACGGCGACGCCACCTGCATACTCATTGTAACGCAGAAGCTGAATCCGAGCGGTATTGTATATAACAACAGTCCCATCGGCGTGTATTACAACACGATCCGCAGCAAGTGGGAAATCTTCAACCAGAACAATGTGGCGATACCAAACAATGCGCAGTTCAACGTCCTGGTGATAAAACAATGACACGGTCCATCTATACAATCCCCGCAGCGACGCCGGCGATACTGCAGCAATCGCCGCGGTCCGAATCCTCCCCGTCGTCGCGCATATCCGTGACGAGCGGCACGCTGCTCGCGTTCTTCTCTCTGCTCGTGCTGCTGCTCCACGGTGCAAGTCCGGCCACTGCGCAGACGCGCCTGCTTCGCGCCGTGATCAGCTCGGGCGCCGCGGCGGCTGGAAACGGGACCACCCGGCTCGCAGGTTCGGTCGGTCAGACTCTGGCAGGACCGACATCGTCGGCGACCGAACGCGCGAACTTCGGTTTCTGGCCCGGTCTCAGTGGAGTCCCGCTTGCCGTCGAACGTGTCGACGCTGTGCCCGCTTCACTGACATTGGGACAGAACTTTCCCAATCCGGCGCGAGGACGTACACGCATCACTTTTTCTCTTGATGTTCCCCGATCCGTGCGTGTTGTACTCTATGATGAATCCGGTCGCGAGGTCATGCGACTCGCGGATGGATTCTTTTCCGCCGGATCGTACTCGGCGGATCTCGACGTCGGCACTCTGTCGACGGGCGTGTACACGTATCGCTTCGACGCGGCTCCCTATGCGCTGTCGCGACGCCTTGTCGTTCTGCACTGATGAGCGCGGACCCCGCCGCGCCCGACTGTCGCTCGGAACGGCGCGGCGGGGTGCTTCCCGTATGCGACACACCCTGCAGGTATTGCAGGGACTGCCACTCAATACTGAACGGGAAATCAACATACATATAAGATAAAATTATCTTGCATTTTGTTTCCGCAGTACGCTTTTTGCGGCCGTACCAAGTGCTCTTGAACCGTCCACTTTTGGAGGAAGCCGGTTATGGCTCGCAGACTTGCGTTATTCGCGTCCACGTTGGCGGTCTGTCTTTCCGCCGTCGCGTTCGCGCAGGATCCCGATCCGGGATATATCAGCACCTTCGGTTGGGGTGGTATTGCCGTCGCGCAGGACAAGGCCCCGGGCTTGACCGCATTCGATGCGAATCTGTTTCATTACAAGAGCGGCAAGTCCCTTATTACGGCGGGGGAGGATGCGGAGCTGCACTGTCGCTTCCTCTTGAAGGATGGGAAAACGTACGGACAGCATGTCGCCGCGTTAAAAAAGGTGACGGCCAAGAAGGTCGGCACGCTCAAGGCCGAGTATATCCGCACGCTGTTTTATGTCTCGCATGACGAGGCGGGAAGCCATGTTGCGGCGGTGTGGCCGTCCTCGCTCGCCGACCGTCCCGCGTGGAAGGAAATCTGCGTCAACGAAACAAAACTCAGTGCCGCGACGGGCTGGAAATCGAGCCGCTTCACGCTGAGTGAAGACCGCTCGAATTTTACCGCGCTGGTGTCGTGGCTGAAGAAGGCGCGGCCCGGGTGGAAGATCTATGTGATGCATGTCGCGGGATACACACGCGACGCTCCCGAACTCAAGTACTACGACAAGGCGGAATTGCGCTGGATGATTCCGCTCGAATACGTCGACACCGAACCTCTCGCGGCCGCAACCATCGAAGTGGAAAAATCCACGAATCCCCTGCTCGCCTGGAGCTATGTCATCGATGTCATGCCCGTCGAACAGAAGGGTGTGAAGGACGGCCGTATGACGGTGCTCAAGGACGGACAGAAGGTGACCACCTTCAAATTCGGCATCCAGTACAACTACCTCAACAAGGTGACAAAGCTGCACAACTTCTGGGTGCACTACGAATATGAGGACGGCGGCGTGATCGGCGGCTTCGATGCCTCCGACGTCCCCACAATAGAAAGCGGCATTCAGAACACGTTCTTCGCCGCCATACAGCGCGCGCTTTTCGAGGAGAAGCTGAAGTAACGGAAAACGGGGAACGGTGAACGGCGCGAGATCTGGAGCCGTTCACCGTTTTCCGTTTACCGCATGCGTTATTTCTTCTCGGGCATCAGCACAAACTTCTTCATCCTGTCGAAGGTGAAGTACTTCGCCGCGGCATCCTGCAGGGCTTTGGAACTGAGACCGCTGACGAAGGTTTCGTATTTCAGCACCTGGGCGGGATCCTCGCCGAGCCAGAAATCCTGTTTCAACCGCTCGAGCCAGAAGCTGTTTTCCTTGAGGGCCTTCTCACGCTCGCGGCGCTGGATCTCCTGTATCTTCTGCACATCCTCGGCCGAGGCGCCGCCGTCGATCACCTTCTTCATCACCGAATAGACGGTGTTCATCAGTTCCTCGGCGCGGTCGGGATCACAGCCGAATTGGATGGTTATCACGTATTCGGAACGCGGCGTCTTCATCGGACGCGCGTTGACTCCGACGCCGTAGGTACCGCCCTTCTCCTCGCGGATTTCTTCGCGCAGCTTGATGTTCAGGAGTTCCTGCAGCGACACGAGGTCGTAACGGTTCTGATACGTCCATTCGAACGGCCCGTTGAACATCATCACCACCATACATTTTTTCTCGAGTCCCTTGTACACCGTCTTCTCGAGCTTCTCCTCGGGCATGCGCGGACCGACATCCTTCCAGTTTTCCACGCGATGTGTGACGGGAAGCGCACCGATGTATTTTAGTGCGAGCGGTTTGAGCGCCTCGGGTGTGATGTTGCCCACAAAGAACATCGTGAAGTCGCTCGCGTCGGCGAAACGCTCCTGATACTGTCGGAAGGCGCTCTCGAGCTTCACTTCCTCGAGGCGCTTCGGATTCATCATGCGCCCGCGCAGATGCCCCTTCGTGATCAACGCGGTGACGGAATCGACAAAGGTGTACTCGGGATACGCCATCATGCTTTCGTACATCGTCTTCATGCGTGTCATCATCGAGCGGAAGGCAGTGGTGTCCTTGCGCGGACTCATGAAGTACATGTACAGCATCTGCATCATGATCTCGAGATCCTGTGGCGCGGCGTTCCCGCGGAATCCCTCCTCGAGTTCGGACAGCGACGGGGACACGTTGGCTATTTTGCCCGTGAGCCGTTTTGTGAGCTGCACCGCGTCGAGGTCGCCAAGTCCGCTTTCGTTCACGATGTCGGCCGCCTGTGATCCCGACATGTACACGCTGTCGTGGACGAGCGAGAGTCCGCCCGGCGAATACGCGGCGAAGAGGATTTCATCGTTTTTAAAGTCCGTGGGTTTGATGACCACCCGCACGCCGTTCGACAGTTTCCACACCGTGAGTCCGACCTCCTTCACCTCGCTTGTCTCGGTGATGGTGGTCGACGAGGCGGGAACCTCGACCAGCGGCGCGTTCGACACCTCGTCGATATACGGGTCGATGGTGCTCTTCTGCACCGCGGCGAACACCTTCTCGAGATCATCGCGCGACGGAACGCGCAGATCCTTCTTCTCGGGCATGCTCACGGTCACGACCTGGTTTTGGTCGAAGCGCAGCGACGCGGCGTACGTGTTCACTTCCGACGCGGTGATGCCCGGCAGATATTTCTTGTGCAGTTCGTATTCGAGTTCGATGCCTGGAACGGGTTCCTCGGTCAGCACATGACGCACGAGTTCACTGGCATAGCGCTCAGACGGCGTCTTGTCACGTTCCTTGTAACTCTCCTCGTAGCGGCGCAGCAGACTTGTCTTTGCGCGCTCGAGTTCGCTTGCCGGGAATCCGTGTTTCTGCGCGCGCAGCGCCTCGGTCAGCAGCGTCTGGAACCCTGTCTCGACTCCGTCGTTCTGCACCTGCGCGGCGAGGTACAGCGCGTCCTTCGCGCGCGCGAAGCGGCCCGTGTATCCGTAGCCGTACAGAAACGGCGGATCACCCTTCTGGCGCAGCTCGTCGAGCCGCGCGTTGAACATGGTTGTGTACAGACTGATGATCATCGACGTGCGCAGATCCATCACCTTGCGCTCGACGCGCGGCGGTCGTTTCGACATCACGGTCACTTCGGTGCCGGGGGCCTCGGGATCGGTGACGATGGAATACAAGACCTCGGCGTGATCGGGGACGGGCACGACGGCACGGTCGAGCGGTGTCGAGGGTTTCGGTATCGCGCCGAAACGCTCGGTGATCTTGCGCTGCATCTCGTCGACATCGAAGGTGCCGACGGCGATCACCGCCATGTTGTCGGGCCTGTACCAACGTGCGTAATAGGACTTGAGCGTCTCGTACGTGAACGACTTCAGGATCTCCTCCTTCCCGATGGGCAGGCGGTCGGCGTACTTCGAGTTGTGGAACATGACCGGGAACTGCTTGTCCATGATGCGCTTGCCCGCGCCCTTGCCGAGGCGCAGTTCCTCGAGAATCACACCGCGCTCCTTGTCTATTTCAGCATCCTCGAAACTGACGTTGTGCGCCCAGTCCTCCAGCACGTCGAGGCCCTTGTCGAGCAGGCCCGGCTTGTCGGTCGGGATTTGCAGCATGTACACCGTCTCGTCGAAACTCGTGTAGGCGTTGAGATCGTTGCCGAAACGTGTGCCGATGGATTCGAGATACCGGATGAGTTCATCCTTTTTAAACCGCTTCGTCCCGTTGAAGGCCATGTGCTCGCAGAAATGCGCGAGGCCCCGCTGCTCGTCGGTCTCCTGTACCGCGCCCGCATTGACCGCCAGGCGCAGCTCGGCGCGGTTTTCGGGTTTGCCGTTTTTCAGGATGAAGTAGCGCAGGCCGTTGGGCAGCGTCCCCGTGCGGAGCGCGGGATTCAAGGGTATGGCGCTGCCGAGCGACAGCGATTTTACGACGGGCTTTGACGGCTCCTGCGCGTGCGTCAGGCTGCTCGCGGCCGCCAGAAGTAACAGGATGGCACAAACGAACATTCGTGCGAGGTGCATTGGATCTCCAACGTGGTGATACAGGTTATTTGTGAACGATTTTAAATTCAACGCGTCTATTTAGCTGCCGGCCCTCCTCGGATTCGTTCGCGGATACGGGTCGAGTGAAACCAAATCCACGGTACGATAGTCGCGTGGCAGTGATCTCTCCGGTCTCATGGATGTAATCGCGTACCGCCCGTGCCCTGTTCTCCGAGAGCACGTGATTGTACGAGGGTGTACCGACATTATCCGTGTGCCCTTGGATTTGAATGGTCATCGACGGATGCGTGCGGAGGAGATCAATCAACCGTTGCAATTCGGGGATCGACTCGTCTCGGAGCGTGAATTGATTAAAATCAAAAAAGACATTGTTCAATCGGACGGTGATATCTTCTTCGATAGGTGTGAGATACAAATCTCTCGCAATCTCTTTATAGGTCGCAAGTGCCTCGAGATCGAGGTTTTCCGACAAGGGGTAGTACCCATCTTTCCTCGCGAAGAATCCATACTTCGTACCGCGCACGAGCACAATCTGGTACTCTCCCGTTGCGGGATGTGATCGTGCCTCACCCACTTTCAGTCTGCTTGAGAGCGATTGGTATTCCACATGAGCTTCGATCGGCTTTTTGGTCTTCGAATCATATATCATTCCCTTCACAATGACGACGGGTTGTGGGCGTGCCTTTTCCGGGAGAGGAATTCTGTAAATGTCACCTTCTCCCGACGGTGGTTGTGAGGAGGCAAAATACGCGTATGCACCTGATGCCGGAATCGTGTAATACATCTCTGTGCGCGGTGTATTAATGGACGGTCCGAGGTTTTCCGGAGTGGACCACTTCTGCCATGTCGAATCGAGGCGTCGCGACAAATAGACATCCGCATTTCCAAATCCATCCTGTCTGTCGGCGGAGAAATACAATGTGAGACCGTCTGCGGCAAGAAAGGGACATGCTTCGGATCGCCGCGTATTGATTCCGAGCAGCGGTTTCGGTTGTGACCAGCGGTTGCCGTACAGATGCGTCGATACATATATATCATCATCCTCTTCGTCAGCGGTCGGATAAAAGGAAATCAACAGAATCGTGCCGTCACCAGAGAGACATCCAGTAACGCTGCCTCCCTTGTTCAGCTGTTCATATCCGTCTATGTCCATCCCCACAGGATCCGACCAACCATTCTTTGTCCGCGTAACCAGCGAAAACCCTCGTGCGGTTAATTCACCGTCTTCATAATATCCGAGAACAACCGCCTGGGTGCCATCGGCGGTGATGCCCAGGAGGGCGTTCGGATATTCGTTATTAATCGGTGATCCAAGATTCACCGCCTCGCCCCACGTGTTGTCCGACCTCAGTGTGGAGCACCATATGTCCTGGTCCTCCTCTCTGATGCGAACGCCGAGATTCTTCGCGTGACCACCTCGGACGAAGTAGAGTGATTTTCCATCCGGAGACACTATAGGTAACAATTCGGACGCGGAGGAATTGACTGATGCGCCCAGCCGCTCAGCATTTCCACCCTCCTGCTGTGCTGCGGCAATGAAGGGAACACACACGAAGAGAACCACGAGTATGGAACGCATTGGATCCCCCGGCTCTGGTGTACACTCTGTGCACGGCGTTCGCCGTTGCAACCACGAATCTAGCGAAAACACCAACGGCGTTCAAAATTTAAGTAAAAGACCACATATTCCTATATTGATGACGCCTCCACATGTTGTCATCAATAACCCATCGCGTATTCTTGCATCCTTGGCCGCGCGCAACGATGCTGACCCCGAATGGGAAGGCCCCGTCCTCTGCGGACGGGGCCCTGTCATTCATCGCGGGAGCGCGGTGTCAGCCGCGTGTGCCGATCACGCCGCCGGTCTTGCCGCCGCCGTGCATCTTGTCCCAGATCTGCTGCTGCTCGGGCGTGAGCAGGGCGCGGATCGCCGCGTCCGATGCCTTCTGGATTTCCTGGAGCTTCTTCGAGAGCGCCGCGGGATCCTTGCCGAGTTCGGTGCGCGCCTGCGCCATCAGTTTTTCCTTGTTCAGGAGTTCCGTCCTGATGGCCGCCTGCTGCTCGGTGGTGAGCTTGAGCATCGGCGTCCAGGCCTTGATCTGCTGGTCGACGCGCGCCTCGATCGACGTGTCGGTCTTGACCACGCGGCCGTGCATCTTGTCCCAGATCACCTGCTGCTCGGGAAGGAGCAGGGCGCGGATCGCCGCGTCGGTGGCCTTCTGGATTTCCTGCATTTTTTTCGAGAAGCCCGCTGCATCCTTGCCGAACTCGATGCGCGCTTCCGCGATCAGTTTCTGCTGCTTCATCAATTCCGCCTTGATCGCCGCCTGCTGATCCGGCGTGAGCTTCATCGCAATGGTCCACGCCTTAATCTGCTGATCGATACGCGCCTCGATCATCTTGTCCATCCGCTCCTTGCGGTCGGTCTCGATCTTCTCTTTCAGCGCGTTGGCCTTCTCGATCTGCTCGCGAGTCACGATGCCGGGTTCGAGATCGGAACCGTTGATGCGGCGCATGAGGGCGAGATGCTCCTCGGTGAGGGCCGCCTTTTTCTGCTCGGGTGTCAGGGTGCTGTCGCGCATAATTTCTGCGCGGCGTTTGTTCGAGGCTGATATCGCTTCCTTCAGCGCGGCCTTGGTGGCATCGTCCATCTCGGGATTCGCCGCCAGAAGGAGGCGGATCCACGCCATCGCTTCCGCATCACCGATGCTGGCGCGTGGATCGAGCTTGCGGTCTCCCGGATCATCGGCGAGTAAGTCGCTGTCAAAACCGCCGGAGAAATCGGACTGGCTGTCGAAGACCACCGGTGCCTGCCCGTCGGCCGGTGCGATGGGGGTGGACTGCTGCTCGCAGGCACTGAGAGCGAACGCAAAAACCGCGAGTACCGCTAGGAGAACCTGTCGCATAAAACACTCCTGCTCTAAAATCGTTAGGAATCTTTCGGCGTGTGGTCGCACAATCAGGACGACAGACGCCTGCATGAACTCTGCAACTTGGCAATTCCGTGGAACAATGTCAACATCCATTTATACACTTCGGCAACGAATAATCACGTCCGGTAGCGGCACCGGTGCCGTTTCTCCCCATGGATCCGGCGGGCCTGGGTTGATAGCGCACACGGGAAACAGTACTTTCACGCAGCGATGTCGCGGTGTCGGCCGCGATGTTCTTCCCCTTGCAATTCACATATCGGATACATCCATGCGACGTTCCCTCCTCGGCCCCGCTCTCTGTGTGATCACACTTGTCACGCTGCTGCCGCCCTCCCCCGCCACACTGCGTGCACAGAATCCGCCGAAGAAAGCCCCGCAGGCGGCCATGCAGAAAAACAAGGCCGTGGTGAAGCGCTACTTCGAGGATCTGTGGAATGCCAAAAACAGCGCGACCATCCCGCAGATATCGGACCCGTCGCTCGTTTTTCATTTTCCCGGCGGTCCCGCGGCGCAACCTCCCGATCTCGCGACCTGGTTCAACAGCGCCACGGAGGCCTTCCCCGATCTCCGCTTCACCATTCACGATCTCTTCGCCGACGGCGACCATGTGATTGCACGCTGGACCTACGCCGCTACAAACACGGGGAAATTCATCGGACGCCCGCCCACAGGCCGCAAGGTGTCGGACGAGGGCATCAGCATCTTCCGCGTCAAGGACGGCAAGATCGTGGAGATGTGGATCAGTCAGGACAGTCTTGGTCTGCTCCAGCAGCTCGGCTGGGTTCCGACGCCCGCGTCCCTGCCACCGGGTGGAAAAAAGTAACACGCGGCTGTCAGCAGGCCGTCCGAAACACGAGGGTGTCAGGTATTCGGCGTTACAGAAACAGCACCGATCTCCTGGCGACAGGCCGGCCGCTCCCGTCATAGACACGGCACAGGTAGCAGCCCGGCGGCAATGTCCCTCGATCAATAATAACCACACTGCCGTCGAGAGGATATCGTTGAACCTCGGCACCGCGTGGCAACCGACATTTGCCTTTATGGCCATTTCGCCATACATTGATGATGCAACATGTACATACAAGCACCTAATGAAGGACGACGAAATATTTCGGCAACAGGCGCGGGTTCTCAAAGCCCTGGCGAATGAATCGCGGCTGCGGATCATACACCGCCTGGCCGAGGGCGAATGCTCGGTGGGGGAATTGACCGGACTCATCGGATCGGATCAATCCACCGTGTCGAAACACCTCGCCGTCCTGCGCGCGCACGGGATAGTGGACGACCGGCGCGAGGGCAACACGGTGTATTATTCCCTGCTCACACCCTGCGTGTTGAATTTTTTCACCTGCGCCTCGCAGGTTCTGCGCGACAGGCGGTAATCGCACACGGCCCGTATCCCTTCGCGACGAATCACGGAAAGCACCTATGACAGACACGGGCATCAGCACGGCAGGAAGCACAGCTCCGGGAATCACACACACACGCTCCCCGCGGTCGCGTGTCACCCTGCGTGTCGCGGCGGTGCTCGCAGCGGCGGTGTTGTGGTACTTTGTATACACACAACTCGCGGCATTCGCAAGGACCGTCACGTACGACGTCCTCGGTTTGGCGGCCGGGACACATGTCGCCGCCGCAATCGAATTTTTCCTCTTCGAGACGCCCAAGGTTCTCATGCTGCTCACCATCGTGGTGTTCGGAGTGGGCATCGTCCGTTCCTTCTTTACGCAGGAACGGACGCGTCGCGTGCTCGCGGGAAGACGCGAAAGTGCGGGCAATGTGCTGGGCGGTTTGCTGGGCATAGTCACGCCGTTTTGTTCCTGTTCGGCCGTGCCCCTCTTTATCGGTTTTGTCACATCGGGCGTGCCGCTCGGTGTCACGTTCTCCTTCCTCATCGCGGCGCCGATGATCAACGAGGTCGCGCTGGTGCTGCTCTTCGGACTCTTCGGCTGGAAGGTGGCGGGCCTCTATCTTGCGACCGGCTTGATGATTTCCATCACCGCGGGCTGGATTATCGGACGCCTGAAACTCGAACGCTGGGTGGAGGACTGGGTGTACACGCTGCAGCCCGGAGCGGCGCCGGGCGCGGACGATGAAGCCCTGCGATGGTCGGGCAGACTGCGGCTGGGCCGCGACGCGGTCCGCGAAATAGTCGGCAAGGTGTGGCCGTATGTGCTTGCGGGCATCGCGGTCGGCGCCGGTATTCACGGGTACGTTCCGCAGAATTTTATGGCGTCGATCATGGGGGCCGATGTGTGGTGGTCGGTGCCCGTGGCGGTGCTGCTGGGCATCCCGATGTATGCAAATGCCGCGGGAATTATACCCATCGTGCAGGCCCTGCTCGGCAAAGGCGCGGCGCTCGGCACGGTGCTCGCCTTTATGATGGCCGTGATCGGACTCTCCCTTCCGGAGATGATCATACTGCGCAAAGTCCTGAAAATGCCATTGATCCTCACCTTCATCGGCGTTGTCGGCACGGGTATCCTTGTTGTGGGATACCTGTTCAACGCCGTGCTGTAATCCCTCTCTCCCACAACGGAGCACCTCATGAACATCAAGGTTCTGGGCACCGGCTGCCCGAAATGCAAAACGCTGTATCAACGGGTCGAACAGCTTGTCGCCGCCAACGGCTTCGACGTCACGCTCGAAAAAGTCGAACGTATCGAGGACATCATCTCGTATGGTGTGATGATGACCCCGTCACTCGTGGTTGACGGATCCGTCAAGTCCAGCGGACGTCTTCCCACCGATGCGGAGATACTCTCCTGGGTCACTACCGCCCTGGCGAAGGGTTAGATACTCCGGGCGTGTAACCGCGTGGACTCGCACGCACGCTTCGTGTGATGCGCCATCTGCCGCGGTGCACCCGTCGCGGGTCCATTGTATATATACATACTTTCCTTCCTGTGCAGCACCGCAAATGGAGAAGAACATGTTCCGCCACTATCTCACACTCGGGTATCTCGTCTGCGCCCTCTGTTTCACTGCATCGGCACATGCTGCGCAGCCCGCGAACCCTGCACCTGACGACAGCACAAAAATAATCACTCATCCGCTTGTGACTTTTGTGGAACTGGGATCCGTGAATTGTATCCCGTGTAAAAAAATGCAGCCGGTGATGAAGGCCATCGAACGCAAATATGCAGGCACGGTGAAGGTGATTTTTCACGATGTATGGACCGATGCCGGGAAAGTCCAGAGCAAGAACTTCAACATACGGCTCATCCCGACACAGGTGTTTCTCGATGACAAGGGCAAAGAATTCTTCCGCCATGAGGGTTTCTATCCGGAGGAGGAGATACACAAACTCCTCGCCAAGCGCGGTTTGAAACCGCTCTCCTGACCGCTGCGCACCCCGGCGCGGTCGACATGGATCAGCACCCACTCGAAGATGTCGTGAGCTGAAACAGCACACATCCGCCCTCTGTACGTCGAACACTCCATTCAGGAGGAGAATCCCAGCATGTTGGATGACCTGTTTACCACCCTGTCGATGGCGATGATGGATTCCTACGGCGTCGCGCTCGCCGCGTCCTTCGCGTGGGGCATCGCGAGTATCTTGCTCAGTCCGTGCCACCTCACGAGCATCCCGCTCATCATCGGCTACATCAGCCGGCAGGCGGGGATGAACACACGCCGCTCCTTCGGCATCTCGCTGGTCTTCGCAACCGGCATACTGATCACGATTGCCGGGCTCGGTCTGCTCACCGCGTCACTCGGACGTATGATGGGTGATGTGGGAATCTGGGGCAACATCATTGTGGCGGCCCTCTTTTTTGTTGTGGGACTGTACCTCCTGGAAATTATCTCCTTTTCGTGGGGCGCACTGCCCATGCGCCCGCTCGAAGGCCGGCCGTGGATCGGTGCCTTTGTGCTGGGGCTCGTGTTTGGTGTGGGACTCGGCCCCTGCACCTTCGCCTACCTCGCGCCCGTGCTGGGAGTTGTGTTCAGCATCGGCAGCGAGGATGTAGCCGCGGCAGCGGGACTCATCGGTGCGTTCGCTGTCGGACATTGTGCGGTGATCGTTGCAGCGGGAACGCTCGCGCAACTCGTGCAACGGTATCTGCAATGGACGGAACAGACACGCGGGGCCGTCTGGATGCGGCGGGTTGCCGGCGTCTGTGTAATCCTCGGCGGTGTGTATTTTGTGTATACTGCTTTTTAAACGTCCGCGCATCATGTCGAAAGTATATAATACCGCGAAACACGACGACAGGACAGCATCGCTGATCCGCTCCATCGCAACATTATTCCCGACGCGGCAGAACAAGATGTTTCGTCGTTTTCTGATGCTGTCCGCTCTATCGCTCGTCGTGTGCTGCACTGCACATGCGCAAGCCGGTGCCGACACGCTCTTCACCGATCCGGCGCTCGCCTCCCTGCCGCAGGGATCGATCGTCGTGCGGTATTACCACCCGACTCTGCGCTGCGTCACCTGTTTGAGCATCGAGGAAGTCACGCGCAATCTCGTTCGCGAGGCCTACAGTGGCGATTCGACGATCGTGTTCCAGACCGTCAACATCGACGAGGCGGTGGAGCGCGATTTCATCGAACGGTATAAACTCTCCAGCTCTGCCCTCTTTCTCTGCACTTGCGCCGGCTGTCTGAATCTCACGAAAGAGGCGTTCGAATACGCCCTTGGCGACATCGGCCGCCTTCCGCAGATGCTGATCCGTGGTATCGAGGAGGCACGCGCACGGCAATGCCGCTAAGTGCCGTGGAGCGGTCGCGTGCCCGGTTCAGTTGGTCACGATCAGTCGCTGCTGCCGTGTCGCCCCGTGCGACGACACCGACACGGTGTACACTCCCGCGGGAAGACCACCGGTCGGAATGCTGAGTGTGGTGCCTCCCGCGGCACGCGCATCCACGGCCGTATGCTTCACCGCGCGTCCCAACGCGTCATACACTACGGCCTCGAAACGCCCCGCGCGTCCCGCGAGAACGTCGATCTGCGCGGCGGCTGTGCGTGCTGTCGCCGGATTCGGATACACCGAGGAAATCCGGAAGTCACTCTGCGCCTGTGCGTCCGGTACAGCCGACGTGGTCAACGATGTCACCTTGATGTTATCCACCAGCAATTCCTCGTTGGGCGAGGACATGTCCCACAGATACACGCCGACGGTGCCCGACGAAAACGTCTGATCAAAATTCAGCCCTCCGGGCATCTCCTGTCCGTCGAAGTAGAAGAAGAAATGAGGTCCGTTGGCTTTGACGGCGAGTGTGTGCCATCCGCTGCTGGTGGGGATGCCGCCGGGGATCTGTGACGCATTCCAGTCTTTGATCGCCACGGGAATCGACGGATTACTCGATGGCCTCACGCGGAAACGCATGCGCTGCGTCCCGGCGGGATTGAAGGCGGCAACAAACTGATACCCCGCCGACAGGCCGGAGGGATCGACGCGGAACTCGATGCCGTAATATGTGCCCGCATCCACCGGGATGTAGATGGTGGCCTCATAGAGGAAGTTCGAAAAGTCCCTGCTGGCCGCCGAGCTCTGTGCGACGTTTCCACCCGATGCGAGATTGGTGAGCCGCCCCACCCAGCCGTCGCCCGGAGCGAGCGCGGTTTGATACGGCACAAGCGCGGTGCCGTTGAATCCCGCCACCCATTCGTTTTCCGCCGTCCCGTTCGTAAAACGCTCCTGAAAAAGAATGTCCTGTGCGTGTACGGTGGAAACCAGCACAACACATACCACGGCGATTCGATGGAACAAGGACATGACCGTCTCCTGTAATTGAATGGGCATCGAAAGGTACGCGAATTTTACGCGAATTGGAACGGAGCCCGAATGTTTGACACGATGCCGTTGCCAGGTCCGGGGCGCCCCGAGTCCTTATTGTGATACTTGCGGAACTTTGCCCGATGCGTCCCGTATTGCTTGTTTTCGACCCCGCAGGGACAGTACTCAGATCATTTTTTCCACAGAGGACGCACATGCCGCACAGTTCGCCGTATTCGCTCAATTCCGTTGGCACCATGGTCACGTTTCTCAAGGAAGGGAGCTGTTCCGGCTGCCTGCTCACGGTGCTCGATCGCAGTTTTGGTCACCCGATGATGAAAGAGGAAAAGGCCGCGATGAATTTTGCCGGCGGCATCGCGCAGCACGGATTTCAATGCGGACAGATCTGGGGTGCGGTGCTTGCAGCCGGTGCCGAAGTGCATCGCGTCTATGGCGAGGGTTCGCGCGCGGAAGCGCACGCCGTCGCTACCGCCGCGCGGCTTGTTGATGTGTTTCGCGGCGACAACGGATCAGTGGATTGTTACGACCTGACACAGATCAATCAGACATCTTCGAAATGGAAACTCGTTCGCTACTTTTTGCTTCAGGGCGGCACCGCGCGCTGCATGCGGATGGCCGCGCGTTATGCGCCCCATGCATTTGAGACGATACGCACTGCCGTTGCGAAACCTGCTGATGGACCTTCTGCGGGTCCGGTGAGTTGTGCCGCAGTCCTCGCTGCGCGTGTGGGTGCGACGCCGCAGCAGATCATCATGGCGGCGGGATTCGCGGGAGGCATCGGACTCTGCGGCGGCGCCTGCGGCGCTCTTGGTGCGGCCGTCTGGTTGCAGAGCCTGCGCACAGATATCCCGGTAGGACAGCGCGCGGAATACAACACTCCGGCCGTACAGGTGCTGATAGAGGCCTTCCTTGAGAGCAGCGACTATCAGTTCGAATGCTGTGCCATCACCGGCCGCACCTTCCACGATGCGGCCGAGCACGCGGCGTTCATCCGCGATGGCGGATGCGCGCGCATCATCGACGCGCTGGACGCGGCGCTGGGCCGCGGGGTTGGTTGAGAGTGCGTTTCGTAGCCATGTGACACGTAAACACGTGACAAGTAGCAAGGTAGCAATGTGGAAGGTCGGCTGACGGAGGCGTCTTTTACTTTACCACCTTGCAGCTGGCAACTTTGCTACTTTGCCACTTTGCTACTTTCCACTTCCCTGTGCACTTCCTCGCTCTACGTCAACGCTACACCGAACATAACAAACCAGTCACCTCACGATCGTCACACGCTTTGTCACTCCCGACACGCGCAGCAGATAGTGTCCGTCCGGGAGATCGTGTAGATCGATGTGTGCCGCGGTAACGGGCAGCAGCCACTCCGTTTCATAGACGATTCGACCCAGGATGTCGTATATATATATTCGCTCGAGACGCGACGCCGCCTGTATCTGCACCACAAACGAGCCGCGATTCGGTTCCGGATACACATGTACCACCGGCCGTGTGGATGCTGCCGTTTCCACATTTGTCACGATGACAGGATACTGCGTCGACACCGCGCTGCAGCCGTTGCTGTCCACGATTTCCACCGAATATGTTCCCGATACAAACACGGTGAGTGTGTCACGTGTCGCGCCTTGTATTGTGACGCCGTCGTGCATCCACCGGTAATGCGTGTACCCCGGTTGTGTCGCCAACATGTTTCCGTTGCGGGTGATCATGGGGGCGGGCGGTCGTGTAAACACTGTGACGACCACCGTGTCGGAATGTGCGCTGCAGCCGGAGGAGTCCACCACAGCGACAGTATATACTCCGCCGCGGTGCACAACGATGCTCCGTGTTGTTGATCCATCGCTCCAGGCATACGCCGCGTAGCCGCTCCCCGCATCGAGCGACACCGAATCTCCCTCACAAAATGATGTGGCGCCCGAGGTAGTGATGGCAGGCGTCGCTGCAGCGGTGATACGCACCAGTACGCTGTCGTGTGCCGAGCAGGGACCGTCCGTCAGCTCCGCGCGCACACCTCCGGCTCCCCTTCCACTCCATTGCACCGTCACAAGGGGTTGATCCGCAGCGCCGAGCACTACTCCTCCCGTCACGGTCCATTGCACGGACTGTCCCGACGCGGCGGCCACGGAATACTGCTCCATCGCACCTGCGCAGACGCTCTGCGTTCCTGCAATACGCGGACGCAGGGCACGGCGCACGATCACGTGCACCGTGTCGGTCGACACGCTGCAACCACGCGCATCCGTCACAATGGCGTGATACGCGGCACTGGTTTTTGCTGTGAGCAGCCGTCCGCGATGGCCGGTGGACCAGAGATACGATGTATATCCCGCTCCCGCATCCAACACCACGGAATCTCCGGCGCACACATCGGTGGGACCGGCCGGTGTGATTCGAGCGACGGGTGCCGACAGTATCCGCACCTGAAGCGTATCGAAGGCCGTGCACTGTGCGGCCGAATCGGTGAGCGCGAGCACGATGCGCGCAACGGAATCCCTGCCCCATCGCACGGTGAGGGCATCGGTGTCGTGACCGAGCAGGATATCCGCACCCTCCACAAACCAACGATACCGGGCGCCTGGAATACCATTGGCCCTGCATGTCGAAACGGAGCCCGCGCAGGCCTGCGCCGGACCAGTCACAATCGCCGCGGGCCCGCGTCGTATGGTGATCACCAGTGTGTCGGTGATGCCTGTGCAACCGGCGCCATCCGTCACCTCCGCCCAATACCGACCCGGCCGTGTGGCGAGAATCGATTGTGTGTTTTCTCCCGTCGACCAGCGGTACGATTGGAAGGGCTGCATGACACGCAACAGTACAGGGGTGCTGTCGCATAGTACCAGCGGTCCTGCGGGATCGAGATACGGGCGTGGCCGGGGAGCCACTTCCACGGAGAATTTCGGTGTATCCTTCATACGTCCGTACGTATCGGTCACCGTGCAGTAATAGGCGCCGCCTATGCGTACAACGATCGTGTCACCGCTTTGTCCATCGGACCATTCATAGTGCACAAATCCCGGTGTCGCCGTGAGCATAACACTGCCGCCCTCACACATACGCGGCGAGCCGATTGCGCGCACGCGCGGTTCGGATGCGGGTACCCACATCTTTCCCCCGCACAAGAACGGCGCGTGATTCGTGAACTCCTGCCTGAAGCTGATGGGCACCGAATCGCCCGCAAGACGTGGTGAAAGCACTCCCTCCCACCAGGCCGTGCCGGTTTCATTGGGAAACAACGTGTCGGGCCATCCCGCCTGCGTGAGGGGCAAGGTCCCTGTCAGCACGAGATCGCGCGAATCGAACTGTATGGTGACACGATATGTCTCCGCGGGAATTACGCCGACATTGCGCACGCGTGTCGTGAAAAGCGGCGGTGTGAGGGTGTACGCATCGGTATTTGTATCCCACGCGACGTGCGGTAGCGTGTCACCATCACAGACGACAAATGGCGCGCGGGCGCGAACACAGAGATCGGCATCGGTGAAGGCCGCGCGCAGGCATCCCGATGAAAAGCCCCCGTCGATCAGATCAAACGTGCCGCATGCCGTATCGTTTCCGCGCCGGTCTGTCGCGCGGAAATGAAGCAAGGCCACGGGCGTCGACGGCCGGGAGCTTTGGAGAAGGATCGTGTCGTTCGTCGAAAAATCATATCGTGTGTTACCGGCTTTCCCGCTCCACATTGTCTGCATCGTGATCGATTGTCCCGCGAAGGGGCTCCCCGGCGGGACATCCGCGCCGAGACACAGAGCAAGCGAGTCCGGCACGAGCAATGACCACGTGAACACGCCGGCCCGTACACCGTCGACCGTGTCCTCCAGGAGCAGCGGCACGGAGAACGTTCCATCCCCCTCCACATCAGCACGTCCGATACCGAAATGAAGTGTCGTGAACGTCGATGTATCCTTCGGGGCCTTGTACGACTTCACCTTGGTATCCGATCCTCCGCAGATGCCCGACACGGCCAGGTCCACCGTCCTGATGGAACCGTCCGTGCATCCGGCGGTGTAGGATAAGGAGCATTCCTGGAAGCTCTGCAGACAGATGTGTGCGATGCTAGAATATACGGCTGGCAGTTCACCAGGATCGAGAACCAGGTAACTTTTGCCACCTGTCAGTATCGAGATGTTGTCAAGAATGGCCATCTGCACACCGCTACCGATTCCAATCGAGTACACACGGATTCTCTTTTCTCGAACAATTGGAAAGAAGACATTCTGCCAAATAGTACCTGTGTTTCCACCCCCATCAGTCACGATAACCAGAGCTGTGCATGCATTTGATGCACCGGCTGCGAGTTCCATCGCTGCAACTATTCCGGCATCCTCAAAGCGCGTCCCCCCGCTTGCCGGAATACCTCGCACAGCGTTATGGAGCAGACTCGAATCGCTAGTCAGTGACTGTGCCACAGCCACCGAGTCATTGAACCAGATGACAAGGGCCTCGTCGGTGCTGCCATCCAGCGAATCGATGAAGCGGTGCCCCGCCGCCTTCGCGGCTAGGTTTCGTGCGCCCGCCATGGTCTCACTCGCATCGAACGCGAGCGCAATCGAGAGCGGACAACGCACATTTGTATCCGGACAATTCTGTGTATCGAACGTGACAGGAAAACCCTGCTCGCGCACGCTGAATCGCGCGGGATCGTTAATCGTCTGCCGCACACCGCCGCACGAGACCGTGTAATACAGTTCAATCGTCGGCCAATTGTTCACGAGGCGTGAGATTTGCAATGTTGGCTGTGCAACTCCTGCCGCCCCGTTTCCCATCCATAGGAGCACAATGATGATGCACCCCGCCGCTCCCGGCATCTTCGTGCGCATGAACACGTCCTGGTTGTGATACGTCGTATGACAACGCAGGGAGGGCGATCCTGACTGAAGGGTATTTCCGCGCTACCCTCCGATAACGAAGTGCCCCGTCACGCGATGATCGCCACAATCGAGGGAATACCAGTAAAGGCCATGCGGTTGTGATGACATGTCAAAGCCAATAACATTTTCACCCGGACGCAATTCCAGAGTCCGTAAGGGTAAAACAGTCCTTCCGAAGGCGTCGTAAACAATGAAACGGCCGCTCCCGCGTTGGGCCGAAGTTATTCGGACGGTACCCGCCCCTTTTACAGGATGAGGTGCAAATACACAGCGTAGCGGTGTCTCGGATAGGTACTCCGCGGTGATACGACATTCGGGGGAAAGCTGACTGGTCCCATCCATGTCCTGTTGCCGCAATCGATAGATAGTTGGGTCGCGTAATTCCATCCTGTCGATATAAGAGTATGAGCCTCCATTCTCCGCAGTTGCATGCGATGGTACAAATCCAACGACACTCCACTCAGAATTGTCGTCCACACGTCTTTCGACTTGGAAGCCCAGGTTGTTGCGTTCCGATGCCGTGCGCCATATGATCCGCACACCGGATTCGTATCTCTCGGCTGCGATGTGCAAGAACTGTACTGGAAGCGGAGAACCAGCATCACCGACGGCGAAGGGTGATAATGCAGTGACATTCATTATCACCAACGAATAAGGATCCGACCCCGATGCGGCGATAAACGGCGTTCGACGCTGCCAGTTAGCCCCATTATGCCTTGCTATGTAACACGATGTCCTATCGAATCCCGATAGCTCATTACCTACATTCCACTGTAGTGAAAACGATGCATTGCTCCCGCCTGACTGTGCCTCGTTAATCATCCACGTTTTTCCGACAACATTCGAAGAGATGACTGCCCCTGATACCCCTCCTGTCAATACATCATCCATCACACGGATGGAGTAATCATCGAGTGTTCCGGTGTTCTGCAAACTCACGGGTGTGTAGCTGAATGCACGCGAGCCAACCGGGTACGGGACAAAGCGAGTGGTTCCCCCCGATCCAAGCCCCTCGTACACCAGACTTCCAGTGGAGTCGGTAACAACGTACGCTGCGCTGTCGAAGGCGGATATCTCAGCACCCTGTGACATATAAATGTGGTGTAATCCGGCAGATATCCTACCTGCATGAAGTTCCAGGGTGCCTGTAATTGTCAGTGTCCCCTCGAGAGTGGTCCCTCCTGCATTATCCAATGAAAAGCGCGATAGCGTGATGCTAGGAACGCCCAAAGGAGGATTAGTTTGCGGAGGAATAATGACAGTATCACCGGTTGTTGGTATGACACATGGATTATCCCAATTCCCTGTAGTGCTCCAGATCCGGCTACCTGCACCAGTCCAAACGAGGCTTGTCGGATCGGCTGGATAATGTGACACGGAAACAGGAGATGATTCGGAGGAACAGCCGCTCGCATTTGTTACAACCACTGTATATACGGCTGCATACCGCGCATGGTACACCTGCCCGAGGGCACCACTCACAGTAGTACCGTCCTTCTTCCATCGATACGAATACCCTGGACCAGAATTCGCCTGCAATCCCACGCTATCACCGACACAGATTGTTGTATTGCCGAGTGCGCTAATGGCGGCGGTCGGGAAGTCGGCGATTGTCAGATTACTACCGTTGTCACTTCCAATTACAGATGGATTCGATGCGATGACCCGAATCCTGTACATTGAGCCAGGCTGTGTATTCATCGGGATGATGCAGATGATCGGCCCTGCTGTGATTGAATCCCTTGTTCCGATCGTGACAGGTATGGCAAAGCTGCCTGAAACACTGGATAATTGTGCGGAAAAAGTATTGCCCGCATTAAATGTGCCTGTGATTGTGAATGTAACAATAACGGTGTCTCCCGGACAGAAGGGGCTTCCACTCACTGCCGAGGTGGCAACAGACCTCTGCGTGGATCCGCTGCCATCCGTAAGACGCACTATAAAGCCGTCACTACCACCTCCATTTGTTACCTGATAAGCGCCGGAGGTCGCTATTCCACTCGTACTTTGCGTCTCTCCACAGAGGTACACGCCTCCGTTTCCATCCAATGCCACGGTCCGTCCGTATTCCCATCCACTACCACCAAAGTAGGTTCCCCACATTCGAGCACCGCTTGAATCAAACTTCACTACGAACCCGTCGTTTCCACCACCACCATGTGCGGGCTGTGGTGTTCCCGTCGTCCCGATACCACTTGTACTCTGAGTGGAGCCGCTGATATAGATCTCACAATCTTGATTCGTTTCCGTCCAAAAACTTCTGTCCTCGCTCGGACCACCCAAATACGTCCCCCATAGACGGGTACCTGTACCTGACAGTCTCGCAACGAATCCGTCATACCCCCCCGAGTAAGAAGTTTGAAATGCACCCGATGATGCAATACTGGATGTACTCGTGGTATTGCCATGGATGACGACCCGGCCGTGGTCATCGCAGGATATACCATTGGCACCGTCCGCTCCATACCCGCCATAATAGGTACCCCAGATGCGCGAGCCTGCGGAGTCAAAG
The DNA here is from genome assembly GCA_016218045.1 of Ignavibacteriota bacterium. NCBI lineage: Bacteria > Pseudomonadati > Ignavibacteriota > Ignavibacteriota bacterium. The sequence continues at coordinate 23,043 of JACRFB010000018.1, read as the reverse complement.
CGGACAATCATCGCATCGGTCGATCCGCCGTTACTCGTCTGATGTGTTCCTGCGGTTGCGATGCCAGAAGTACTGCCGGCAAAACCAGTGAGAAAAACGTCACTGTTTTCTGCGATCGCGAGGCCATGGCCATGATCATCACCGCTACCGCCGTAGTAAGTTGACCATATTACTGTTCCAGATGAAGCACGCAGTTTCACGAGGAACGCATCATAGGTTCCACCAAACGTTGTCTGATAGGCTCCCGGTGAGGCGATGCCGGAGGAACTGCTGGTATTGCCTGAAAAGTACACGGCGCGGCTTTCGCCCTGATCACTCACGAGATAGCCGGCCACTTCATCACTTGCACCGCCAAAATATGTGGACCACGATCTAGTCCCTGACGGACTGAGCGCGAGAATGAAACCATCTCCACTTCCACCGTAACTTGTTTGGTGCGCTCCTGTAGTCGCGATCCCACTCGAACTGAGGGTGGTACCACCTACAAAAATGTCACCATTGCTATCGATTATGTTGTAATATGCAGCATCTTGAGCGGCTCCACCAAAATAAGTCCCCCATTGCCGGCCTCCCTGTACATCGAACATCACGGTCACCGCATCCTCATTCCCAGCGTAGGTCACCTGATGCACCCCAGATGTGGCAATGTTCGATGAACTCGTTGTGCCGCCGCTTACCACGACATTGCCACTGCCGTCAGTAAAGGTTCCGTAGAAATAATCTGTACCGCTGCCTCCATAAAACGTCGACCACGAAACGGTCGGATCTATTATCAGTGTTTTTGTTCGATCGTACGTCCGAATGGAGAAACTCAATGTGTCGTTCTTCACATCAAATGCGGATACAACCATAGTTCGAGTTTCGCGACTCCCAATCAGAGGATTCGAATTGTGTAATATATAGCTTACTGGAGCAGCTTCCCTGATAGTCCCTTTGCTCGTCCCTATAATTAAATTCCCTTTTGAGTCGATCAAAAGCGAACTTTGTCCGGTGAGGCGCATCCGTATTTGAGTTGGATCAGCACCAGGATGGACAACAAATTCGTACTTGATCCCACCTGAGAAGTTCTCCGAGTTGGCCATAATAAAGCGTACATCAATGCCGGGATACACATCGCGATAGACAACTGTGTTGAAGCGACGGACACCTGTGACACCTGATTCGGGCATACCGTCGAGGTAATAGTGGTTGACGTCCTGGGCGACATCAAGCCCCTCCACGTTCACCGATTGCGACACACCGAGGAAATCCACATCCACGCGGTGCGACCTTATCCACTTTGCCGCTGACAGTTGCCTTTTGAACGCGACACAATCATCGGCAGTGTTCACTTCCTGCTGAGTCCAGGCCTGGTTGGTCAGATGTGAAACCAACTCATAGCTAAAACCAGACATTCGAAGATGAACTTTTCCACTCGGCAGAATACCGATGTAGAGCAGGTCACGCCGTGCCTCACCATTCTGATTTCGGACCTGTCCCTTGTTCTCCCAGAATCCTATGGTTGGCGACATGAGCTTTTGCACCTGCGCAGCCGCTGATCCTGCACGTGCCCAAACGTGAGGAGTACAACAAAATAAGAAGATGATAGTACCAACGATGAGGATGGACGTGCTTTTCATGATCGTACCCATCTCGAATGTAACATGGTGAGGTTGTTTCAACGTGGTGGACGATGGTGTAGTCGACACGTGTATCGAATTCACGCCGAAGATTCCTCAGTGTAGTGGTTATCTCACAATCGTAGCTACCTCTTGATACGCGAATACCTCTCGTAATGTGATCGCGTTACCAATCATACATAAACTAATTCCCGTAAACGCCGACGACCGTGGACACGTGGCCTAATCGTAGGGCGTGTACAGTGAAAAATACCGCACACCTCTGCGTAATCCAAATATGCTGAACAGCCAGAACAGGTGGCTCGTACGCTGTTTCGTACAGAGCCCGGAGGTAAGACACCTCAAGGAGTGAGATCTAATGTACTCTTGCGGAAGAGGTGCGTGAGACCCGACTCTCCTGTTACCCCGCTCCATTCGGCGGCAGTTCGCCTTCCCAGCGGGCGATGACCGCGGTTGCGAGGCAGTTGCCGATGACATTGAGCGTGGTGCGTCCCATGTCGAGGATCTCGTCGATGCCGAGAATGACGGCCACGCCTTCGAGCGGCAGGTTGAACGAGGCAAGGGTGCCCGCGAGGATCACGAGCGAGGCGCGGGGTATACCGGCTACGCCCTTTGTTGTGAGCATCAGCGTGAGCATCATGAGGATCTGTGACGCGAGCGGCATCTCCACTCCCGCCGCCTGGGCGACAAAGACCGATGCAAGCGCCAGGTACAGCGTGCTGCCGTCGAGATTGAAACTGTATCCTGTCGGAAGGACAAAGGCGACGATACGTCGCGGCACACCGAACGATTCCATGATCTGCATCGCCTTCGGCAGCGCCGCCTCGGAACTGGTCGTGGAGAACGCAATAATGGCAGGTTCCTTGATCGCGCGGAAAAATGTGCGCACGGGAATACGCGCAATGACCATGACCGGAACAAGCACGGCGAGGACAAATACCAGCAGCGCGCCGTACAGAGTGAGTATGAGCAAACCGAGGTTGATCAGCACCGATGGGCCACGATGCCCCACTGTCACCGCGATCGCCGCGCCAACCCCTATCGGCGCATACCGCATCACGATGCCGGTGAACTTGAACATCGTCTCCGCCAGGGCGTCGAAGAATGCGACGAGTGACCCGCGCTTCTCGGACGGCACCAGCGACAATGCGCTCGCGAACAGAATGGCGTATATGACGATCTGCAGAACCTCGCCTTCGGCCATCGCCTGCACGATGCTCTGTGGCACAATGTGAACGAGCACGTCGCTGAAAGTCTGCTGCTTCGCAACAATGTCGCCCGCCGCCACGGAATGGAGATTCACGCCGTCGCCCGGGCGCACGATGTTCACGGCAAGCAGTCCGACGAGAAGGGCAAATGTTGTGACGACCTCGAAATACACAATGGACTTCAGACCGAGACGGCCTACTTCGCGCAGACTGCCATGGCCCGCGATTCCAACAACAAGTGTTGAAAAGAGAAGCGGCGCGATGATGCTGCGGATGAGCCTGATGAAAATGGTGCTCAGCGGTTTAAGCGCGACTCCTGCATCGGGAAAGATCCACCCGATAGCCAGGCCGATCCCCATGCCGGTGAAAATCAAAGTCGTGAGCGAGGGTCGGGGCAGAGTCACGGGAAGCGGGGATGTCGTGTGGGGAGGAGAATGATGGTGAGGCGAAAGTACTCAGATTCTTCTTGCCCGGAAACATGCGCCGCGGCAGCCGGTAGCACCGCGACTATTCGCCGCGCCGGGAGTCAATGGCGCGTCGTGTTACGGATACGTGTACCGCGAGCCGATCCCGAGCGGCAGGCCCAGTCCCCACCAGCACAGCAGCAGCACGATTTCCACAAGAAGATACATTATGCCGAGAGGCAGGAGCAGCGACATGAGTGTGCCGACTCCGACCTTTGTCACATAGCGCCGGCAGAACGCGAGTACAAGCGGGAAATGCGCCATCAGTGGTGTAAGCACGTTGACCGGTCCGTCGCCGAGGCGGAACGCGGCCTGTGTCAGCTCGGGCGCTATCCCCACACTCATCAGCATCGGCACGAGTATCGGCGCCAGCAGAGCCCACTTGGCGGAAGCCGAAGGAACGAGCATGTCGAGTGACGCGGTGAGAAGCACCACGCCGATGATCATCACCGCGGGGGGCATGCCGAGCGCGCGTAAAAATCCGGCGCCTTTCAACGCGATGAGCGCGCCCAGATTCGAGTCGGCAAAGGCCTTGGTGAACAAGGCCGCGAAAAAAACCATCACGATGTAGGCGCCCATCGACGACATGGTCGTGACCATGCCGTCGATCACTTCGCGGTGTCCGCGGAACGTGCGTGCACTCACACCGAAGGCGATGGAGGGAAGCAGCGTGCCGACGAGAAGTAATGGAATCAGCCCCATCATCAACGGTGATCCGGCGCCGCTCAGCGAACCGTCGGGAGCACGGAAGGGTGATGATGCGGGCGCGACAGTGATGACCATCGCTGCCGCAAAAACCAGAGCTGTTGCGAGCGCGGCCCAGAGTCCGCGCCTCTCCTGCGCGGTCACCTCGGGCGCCGTCGGCATGAGTGCGGGATCACCATCGACCACCACACCGCGCAGGCGCGGCTCCACCACTCTCTCAACGAGCCACCATGTGAGAGGCACAACCACAACCGACGTGGCGATCGCCAGCCAGTAGTTGCTCAACGGCCCGACTTGATAGGCGGGATCGACGATCCGTGCGCCCCCCTCCGAGAAGCCGGCAAGCAGCGCGTCAAGACCAGAAGGAAAAAAGTTCGCGAAGATCACACCCGCCAGCGGCCCGAAGGCCGCGATGATGCCCGCGAGCGGATGCCTGCCGGAAACGTAGAACAACGCGCCCGCGAGCGGCAGCAAGATCACGATGGCCGAATCCGCAAGCAGATGGGCGCAGATCGAGGCGATGGCGACCAGCGGCGTCAACACACGCGGCGACGCGATCGCAAGCACACCACGAAGTATCGCACCGACGAGCCCCGACTTTTCCGCCACTCCGACGCCTATCACCATCACGAGAACCAGGCCGAGTGGAGGGAAGGAGACAAAGGCCTGCGTCATGCCCGAGAAGAAGACCGCGAACGACGGAAGTGTCAGCAGGTCGTTGATGCGCAGTGGCGCCGATGTGCGCGGATCGGTCAGTCCGAAATCCCGACCTGCCAGCAGTGCTGAAATGATCCATGTCGCAACGAGGGCCACGACAAACAGGACCACCGGATCGGGCACACGATTCCCGACTCGTTCGAACCGGTCGAGCACTCGACTGCCCTTTCGCGCTCCCCCGTGCGACGCCACTGCGTGGCCTTTCCCCGCTGCGCCATCCAGATGAAACTCTGGCCCCTCAATCCCTCGCGATTTCCCGGCGGACAACAATGCCCGCAGCCTGTTGAGACTCCCCTTCCGTATCATTGGAGTTTACTCCCCGTTTGGCTGCATACACAGCGTGTGAAATGTAGATGAAAGCACGAAGGTACGGGGTTCTCACCGTGCAAAACAACAATGCTGTGCGCACACTCGCTGCAGGTGACGGAACCATGGATCGGCGTGTGGTGCGCAGAACGCTGACGGAATCGTGTGATGCAAATTCTACATCCAAGGCATTCGATCCCGATTGCTTCAGCTATTGAGCCCGGGTAAGTTGCCGGGGTGCGGAGCTCCCGTACGCATGTGTGACAAACTCGTAATGGCAGAATGTCGGAGAATGCCATGAATTTGCTCGAAGTACTTCTACCCACCTCCGCGGTACTCCTTGTCTTCACCGCAATCATCGTTATCGCGATCGTCAAGTATTATCACTTGAAGTCGAAGTATGAGGATTCGCTGCGGGAGCTGCAGAAGAGAGAGAAGACCCACGCGGAATAATAGCGTCGGTTTTCTTGACGGCTCTGTGTCAGAAACACCGCTCCCGTGCCGCGTAGACACCACAGCCTGGCTGCGAGCGCATGTGCGTTTCCATGACTCGATGCAAACGCCAGGGAATGATAATCGGCCGCGGCTACGAGGATTATGTGCGGAATGACACAGTGCTGCCGATCCGCATGAACGGCCTGCGGGTGGGCCGCATGCTAGTGTGCTCGTGAGCGATAACTGGAATGCGGGCGCCATTCAAGGGACAGTGTCGCTCATCAGACGGCATGAAGCTCCGCAGATCAAGATAGCGGTCGTATTCAAATCGCACCGAAGAACTACGGCCAACTGTATATATACGCGCTGAATCTTGTGATGGATCTATTACTGCGGATTCCCTCATGGCCGTCGCATGACCTGTTTCTCACCACCTATGTGAGAGATATTTCCCCGCGCGTACACTCGCTGCATATGTATCCAAATCCTACTGCCGGACGATGTGTCGTCGAAACCGGTCCGACACTCCAACAGCGGCTCTCATCCTCTATCGCAGCACTGTCATGCGAATCTCCTGCGCCGCGGCGCCGGCAGTCGCACGGCAGGTGTAGATTCCGCAAGCGAAACGTGAGGCGTCCCAGCGCAGGCGTGTATCACCCGCGTCGGTGATGACATCGCGGAGTATCGCGACGATCCTTCCAGACGCGTCAGAGACTTCGACGCGCAGATGCATCATCTCGTTGCAGTGGACGACGATTTCCGTGTCGGTGCCGAAAGGATTGGGGTGATTCTGTTCGAGACGATACGCAACGGACTGCTCCCTGTGCACAGTCACGACGTGGGAGTAACTGTGTGTTCCATCGAAGTCGATCTGCTTCAGTCGATACTGCAGCACCTCGCGGACCTCGGGCAGCGGCCCGTCCGTAAAATGGTAGGTCGTCGTGGTGCTGGTCGTGCCACGTCCGTCCACGACGCCGATGCTGTGCCAGTCCTCACTGTCCGCCGCGCGCCGCTGTATCTCGAAGCCGAGATTATTCGTCTCATGCGCCGTGGTCCATTCCAGAAGCACAAAGCCGTCGCGCACGCAGGCAGTGAACGACAACAGCTCGACCGGCAGATTCACGGTGATGACGTTCATCAAGCCGGGATCGGCGATCCCGATCTCATACGGTGCGGCGGCGGCTTCCGCGATGTATGGCACGGAAACCGGAGCATAGCCGTTCGCCACCCGCAGTGTGTTGATCAATTGCAGTCCCTGATAATCACTCGTCACGGGATCCTGCGATAGCATGATCTTCTGCGGCGTTGCCTGCGGGAGACCGCTCGGTCCGCCGCTGTACATCGCAAAGAGACAGTCCGTGAGTACGAGACATTGTTTTGTTGTCAGAACCGGATCTGCCATGATATCGAGCACGGCGGTTTTGTTCACGTGTATGCCGAGCGGACCAGCAGGATTGACTGTCCCCATGTGATTCTTGAAGGCGAGCGTCACGGGAAAATTCACGCCGCAGGCGCACGATTTGAGCACGGGCATATTGATCAGATAGTCCGCATCATGCAGCGTCCTGCTGTACGGCCTGTCCTGTCCGTCGCAGTGAATCGTATACCCCAGATCGGGAAAGGCCGTGTCCGTGACACAATTCACCGCCTGCCCAAAGTATGCCGCCGTGTACCCCGGTGCGGCGAAGCTGTGCCGTTCGTAGAAGCTGATATTCGCGGCGGGAAATCCTCCGAGCATCTGTACGAGCCGCGTAACTAGGGCTTTCGCGAGTTCCTTGCGCGCAGGAACGCTCGCATTGTAGATGTTCGGTTTGATCGCGATTTTCTTCGACGTAGTCAAACCCGGGAAGAGGGACGCGAGAGCGGCGGCAGGCGAAGAGGTGATGCCGGTGAACTGCATCACGGCCTGATCGAACATCTGTTGCACAACGCTGTAATCGGCATTGTTCGCGCCGATCACGGCGTTCGGATGATGCACGATCACAATCCTCCCCGGATTGGGGTACTTATACGCCGCGGGATGCGGTGTGAACATACGCGAGGCAGGCAATACCCGCGGTGCGGCAGCCGCGAGCGCCGCGATACCTGCTGTGCAGAGAAAATTTCGGCGGGACCAGGAAGGGTGACTCATGGCGACCGGTTCGTTGCGCAAAGGTACTCTGTTCCGGATGTGCGAAACAACATCCCCATCGAATCGCTCGTGTGCCGCAAATATTGAACACATGCTGGAATCACGTATTTTCGAGGTGATCGAATACAAGTGGTGGAGGACAGTCTTGAAAATCGCACTGTATTTATTGATTCTCACCTCGGCATTTAATGCCTGCGCTGACCGCGACTACACACTGCAGTCCTCGTCAATGGAACCGACAATCCCGAATGGAAGCCGGTTCAACATTCTGTTTTCTGCCTATCAATCCAATGAGCCGCGTCGTTTCGATATTGTCGCCTTCCAGCCGCCTGACAGCGATCTCGGTGTTTGGGTCTGCCGCATCATCGGACTCCCCGGAGAATCCATGGCGATCTCCGGGCACGGCGTGATGATAAACGGAAAGGCGCTCGTACTCCCCACAGGGCTAAAATACTCCCCTGGTGCAACGGGCGGCAAAGAGATCAAACTGAGCGCTACTGCCTATTATCTTCTCGGTGACAACACAGAAGAAGCGATCGACTCCAGGATTTTGGGCCCGATTGAACGAAGCAGCATCCTCGGAAAAGTCACGAATTTCGGGGCAACCAAAAACGGGAATTAAATAATTAGCAGAGCGCTGTCCTGCCGTTATTCATCCGTCTTCTTCCGGGAGAGCAGATACCCAATCGCCGATCCGAAGATCACGATGCTTGCAATTCGATGCCGCTTCCCTGCGCGCGGGTACCTCTTCAGGATTCTACCTCTACCGTTTGAGCACGAGCAACATCTCGCAATCAGGCCTTCTGATCGTGCATCGGTGAGGATACATGCGCCCCGAAGGACCGATATTCCAGGACCCAACTTCTGAATGCCGCCCCTCCGGGGCTCGGGTGATTCCGTTGTTGCGCGCGAATCCCACACCTCACGACGTGGCTTGGGGAATGCCGCCCCTCCGGGGCTCAGCGAGACACCATGTCGTCTCACTTGCCCGCATTTCTTTGCCACTTTTCTACTTTCCACTTCCCTGTGGACTTCCACGATCTAGGTCGACGCAACACCGAATATAACCATTCAGTCACCCTCTCCCGGAACGGTGTGGGATTTGCTTAGGACAGTGGTGCTGGCGCTGGACCGCGGGATTGTTTGCGAGTGTGTTTCGTAGCCACGTGACAAGTAAACACGTCACAAGTAAACACGTACCAGGTAGCCACGTACCAGGTAGCCACGTACCAGGTAGCAAGGTAGCAAAGTGGAACGTCGGTAGACGGAGGCGCCTTTTACTTTACCCCTTCACCTCTTTACCCCCCTTTACCCCTTCACCCTTTTACCCTTTTACCCTTTTACCCCTTTACCCCTTTCCCCTTTCCCCTTTACCCCTTTACCCCTTTACGCTAATACGCCCACCGTAATTGTTTTTTCCGCCTCCGTGTGTTTATTTCGTTTGATGAATGTGCAGCTCACACTGTTCGAGGAACCCGAAATGGCAAAGAACACGCAGTCGGTAATTGCGAAATTGCAGCAGGAAGCACTTGGCGGCGCAGAATCAGTCCCTGATGGTCCGCTTACCCTCCCAAATCTCGCGGCAGCGTATTCCATGTTTGATGAGCTGCTGGAACAACCGCATGCAAATGCGGCGAAAATCGGGAAAAAGGCGAATATCAATCCGGTTTCCATCGGCGATTTGAAAAACCGGAAACTCAGCAAAATTACCGTTGAGATGTTCGAAAAGTTGAAAAAACTCCACGACGCGGTACAGGCCGGGGCCGTTGTCTTCGAAGAGACACGCCGGGGCCGCAAAGCCGGATCAACCGTTTCCTCAAAGAATATTTCTTCCGGTAAAACAAAACCCGTGCGCAAGACCACCTCTCCCAAACTTCCTGCGATATTCGGCAGCACTCCCCTTGTCACAAAAGAAATGATTTCGGAAAAGGAGAGACAATTAAAAGGTCTCGCCTTGGAAATTGAATATTTGAAGGAAATGAAAAAACTTCAGGAGAAGTTCATCGGGCGCGCGTGACAGCGGAAATACTGCTGTAATGATACATATTCTTTAGGCAGCTTGCTGAATATACCATAAAGCTCACAGGTGTATCATTTTCCTGGTCGCGACATGGTTTCCTGCTGAAATACGTACGTAGTACACGCCGCTCTCCACTTTCCGGCTGTCATAATGGAAGGTGTTTGCTCCCTGCTGTGTGTTCTGGACGATTTGTGAGAAAATCGTCCGGCCCTGGGCATCAAAGACATCTATCTGCACAGCGTGTGCGGTTTTCAGAAAATAGCGTATCGATGTGCCTCCTGCATCGAACGGATTGGGATAATTTCCAAGAATATGAACTTCGGAAGGTGCATCGGATGATATCTGCTGCACACCAACGATAAGTTCATCCAAATCGAATATCGTGAACCAGCCATCTGTTTCACCAGATCGCACCCATTGAAACGCATTATGTGTCAAAGGCATGTCAGTTGACATAGTGAATCCGCCTACATGCACCTTTCGGTCAAATATTCGACATACATTAGGATAGTCGCCTTTATCACCACCCCACAAAGTACTAAATATTAGATATTGTCCATTACCGGCAATAATTGTGAGAGTGGCGTCGACGTCACTTATCTGTGTTCTTAATGCTCCTTCAGCAGGATAATCCCCGGAATAGGTATATGCCGTAAGAATAATGGTATTGTAATTATATTCCATACCTTCAACCTGCTCAAGACTGCTCCCACCGAGATACGAGCACCATACCTTCTGGTAGTTGGAATCCACACGAAGCAGGAACATATCCCATGGATCTGTTGCGCTCGTGCCTGCCTTTACTGGCTGGAAAACACCGGGTGTAACAGGGAGATCCGTTGATGTTGTTTCACCGACGAAAATAAATCCGCCATCACCGGTGGATGCAACTTCTTTCATGATGCCGTTCGGCCATCCACCGAAGAAAGAGGAATAGACCGGTCGATAATCAGAAGTATCGTACACGGTCATGAATCCACATTCAACCCCTCGCATGACAGACTGAATCGCATTTCCCGTAGTCAGAAAATCCGCTGAAAGCGTTACACCGCATACAGCGATTCGCCCGCGCTCGTCCACAGCCACACTCCGCGCCTCATCCGCGTCAGACGCACCCAGAAATGTGCTGTATATGAGCCGCTTGCCATCCGGCGACATGACCGTCAGGAATGCATCGTCGAGTCCGCCACCATACTGCCTTTGTGACGCATTTGGCGTCCTCGGATAGCCGAAGGAGTCGGTCCATCCGGTAATATAGATATTACCGTTGTCATTCAGACAGGCATCTTCGCAGAAATCGTCACCAGCGCCACCCAGGTATGTGCTGTACAACAGTTCCGTACATTCCAAATTGAAAATCGCGATAAATATATCGTACCCTCCTCTATATTGCTTTTGATACGCATCATTTGTAACCGGAAGATTGCTTGAATTTGTTGATCCAACAACATAATATCGATCGCCTTTTCTTTTAAGAAAAGCTACATGTTCATCTTTGCTGCCGCCATAGTACGTGGAAAAAAGCGTGATAAATGACGTATCAAGCTTAAATGTTGAGATATGTAGATCAATACTGCCGGAATAAATGTTATTATATGAGCTATCGCTTGAGAATAGATTAGTAGACTCTGTCATAGCAGCCATTGCATAAGCACCGGGTCCGATGCTATCTATGTCGACAATCCCATCAGTTTGATCTCCACCAAACAGACTACTGAACACTGGATCAATTATCAATGGGGAGCCGTCGAGGTAATCATGTACCTTAAAACGACATTCTGTTCGTGAGGCAAGTTCGTATTCGACCTTTCTCTCGACCCTCCTGGAATCAATGATTTGCCAGGCAATCGGGCGTTCTTCCACGAATTCCCGACCACTAGCCGTGACAACGAGATCCCCGTTTTGCTGTATTTGAAGTGAATCCTGGCCGGAGTACTGAATCTGGATCTTGCTGTAGTCAGCTCCTGGCTGGATCCGATACTCGCTCTTCAACGTGCCGCCTGTGTAATAGAACACCAGATCAATCCCTTCATACAGATTCCGATACAGAAGAGTATCGTAGGATGGGACATTCCGCCTCCAACCGTCTTCCCTCGCGCCAACAAAATACGAGGTTTTTCGCGAGACAGAGCCCCCACCCTGTGGTTTAACGGATGTGTTTGCGCCAGGGTACCGCACTTCATAGCTCGCGCGCGTACGGGTAAGCCTCCCGCCCCCTTTCACTTCGTTGCGATGCAGGATATCTCTCGTGGGCGGATCGTACGACGCCGCTGTTCCCGTACTGGGCTGTAGGGAGTAAAACACGATCGCCTGCGCACGAAACTCCACACACCACGTACCAGAGCGTGCTCGAAAATACTCCTCCCCGTCGCTTCGGATGGCCTCAAAGCCGGTCGCAGGAGTGCCGCGGGTCATGGCCTGAAGACGGTCGTCTCTCAGCGACACATTGCGTACCGGATGCTCACGCTCCGGGTCTATCCCCAGCATGAACCAGCCCGTTGCCAGCCCCGCGGCAATACAAACGACCAGGAAGACAAATTTCCGTCTATGTCTCGGTTCCGTCATCGGATCTCTTCTCGTGCTGCGTCTACCCTTTGCCGACTCGGCATTTCTTCTCCGCACCTGCGATTCCACCTCCGAAACCTACGCAAGACCGCGGCGAGAGTCAAAACACGATGATGCGGTCCGAATTCCGTGTAATGCCCCATGAGGAATGTGGGGGTGGGGGTCCGAACATTAGATTATTATCATCTTTGCTTCGTATTGATATCGTTATAACGTGGAAGGTAACCGGTAAATAATTGGGCCCTAGCGCCCGTTTTTACTCGTAATAATGGTTTTAATTAGAGTGTCATGAGATTCATCAACAATGCTGGTAATAAGGCGGCGACTTTCTCCTAGACGAACCTCTTCAGGTAAATTTATTGTAAGAGTCCATACTGCATTACGAATTATCTCTAAGCACGTAGGGTCCCCAATTCCGTTCCGTGCAATCACTCGTGCCGTAGATTCTAGTAGAGATGGATCTTTAGAGGAATATCTCATTTTATTAACGAGAATCGTGGTAATTCGACTTCGAAATATTCCATACTCTTCGTTTTCGTATAAATGCAGAAGACGACGCACGACATCAATGTCTAAAGCACCTACCATCGCTCTTAAAGAATCGATTAAGATTCCTGCCATGGGGCGATTCACTTCTACAATGCGAAATGCTGCCTGCGTCTTATTATTTTGGGTAGACTTACCGTTTCCTACGGCATAAGTCAGACCAGCACGAATAATGTAATTGCCCGTATCCAGTATTTTATAGCGATAAGATAGCATATCAGAACCATACGTATCTAAAGAAATGTATGCTGAATCAACCCTACCCGGAAGCAGATGCCTCGGAAGTTCGTTAATATGCACCTGACGACTAGGCAGGATTATACCATTATGATATACCTCAAATAAAGGGAACTTAAGAGTTGATATATTGTGCAAATAAATCGTTGAATCTGACGTGTTTACGACACGGAGTTTCACCCAGACAGGATTTGGGTAAACAAATTCGTCCTGAAGTGGCGTGATGGAGAATAACACTTGGGATAAACCATTCAACGGACAAAGACCAATAGCTGCAGCAATAACTAAAATCATCATGCGTGCGCCAACCAGATACATTTTAGACTCCGCATTGTTAATAATAACGATAGGAACTTAGGTTATCAAAGAACTCTAACATTTTATCAAAATGTCGTCCGCTGTACGGTTCGTTATCAGACTCTCGGCACAGGAGAAACTCCTCGTAACATTACCAACATCGTATAAGACTTCGATCAGACCGACCAACCCACCTTCTGTCACGTCTAATCACATCTAGTACAATTAATGTTCGCCGTATATTATTCACCTATTTCTCAATATTGAGTAATTGCAACTTTAGCCTGTTCTATCATATCGATTGCATCCTCGATATTTATGTATTGGACAGAGTTCAGCAAATGATATTTATCATTGACAACATCTTCATCAACTACAAGTATCCCACCGCCATCGTGCAGATAGTTATTGGGATGTAAATGATAATAAACATAATTCGCTGTTTTGTCCGTGTTTAATATTGAAGCGAATAATATTATTCTCATTCCGATTGAAAAGGTGTAAGTTTCACCATACGTTGAAATGTAGTATGGATTACTCGAAATACGAACGCCAGAGGAATCAAACTCACCGATAATATCCCGATTAATAGCATCTTCAAGCGTATGATTATTTATTAGTTTTATGTCTTGCCTCGTTTTAAATCTAATCTCTTGATACTGAGCTCCTGTCTCAGGGTCGATTGCTGAGTTCGCAAATTGAGCTCCCTTAAAAATATGCATAACTCTGCCGGTAAAACAGTAATAATCCTGCCCAACAGTTGACCCATAGCCAGCCAATCTCTCGGAGCTATCAATCGAAAAACCAGTTATTTCTATGAAAAAGACTCCATCTGAGATCGCCAGCATAGCTGCACATTTGTTGATGTCGCTTCTATTCGAGATTTCCGCCTTTGTCACACCGATGATACTAGGCATATACTGTTTATAATTCGCGCTGATATGCCTGCCATGATTTACGTATTCTGCAAATAAGAATGGATCGTACTGAGTGGCGTAATGAATGTGCTTAATAATGACACCCAGCGAGTCAATGCTCATATTTTTAACACGCCGCCTTATTATTTCATAGACTTCTTCTTCGTAGTCGTTAATTTTATACAGAGAATCAAGAACCAGATACGTCGTTTTCGTTTCCGGGTTCATGTCCAGTTGTATTGGCGGGGCAGTTTGCGAACACGACCTCTGGTACCTTCCGCATGGAAGGCTCCCTTGAGAGAGTACCTGCATCAATGGTGCAAGAATTAGCAGCATCGTGATAAATCGCGAAATTTTCATAGTGCTCTGTTTTCCCGTGTTACAGATGCCATGCGTTTATCGTGGAATGACGCGAGTTACGTGCTTATATTCACTTCTACGTTGTATTATTCATCCTGGAGGAGCTATTCTGGCCTTGGCAAGGGCAATGATATTCCAAGAGCTAACCAACAAACCGATTCTAAATTTATCAAGACACGTCAGTCACTTCAAAGTAAAATATTTTCCGAGCTAAGGACCCAGACCCACTTCTGCAGATAATGATGTGATCGCGAACAGGGATGTCCAGTATCTTTCCAGCCTCCAGAAGCTGCTTTGTAATGGCTCCGTCCTCCTTCGATGGTGCTCGAACGCCACTTGGGTGATTATGGAGGAGAATGACTGAACAGGCGCTCATCCTTACGGCGTCCTTGAAAACTTCCCTCGGATGCGCTAGACTCGCGTTTGCTGTACCCGTGGACACAAGTACTTCTTCGATCACGAAGCCTCGGTTGTCGTGCTGCAGCACGCTGAAGCGTTCATGGTCTAGATCCCGTAGCTTGGGGCCCATCAGCATGGCCTACATCAGATCCATCTTTGAAAACCTGCTCTCTGCCGTACGTCACCTGGATCGAGGTAGTGTTCATTACGTGTCCAGATCTGAGTCCAACAAGCCCGGCGAGGTCGGATCGTGAGATTCGGGAGGCACAAAAAAAAGGGCAGGTCGTATCAGACCTACCCTGGGCGTATCAGGTCGCGGAGAGGGAGAGATTCGAACTCTCGATACCCTTACGGGTATAACGGTTTTCGAGACCGCCGCATTCAACCGCTCTGCCACCTCTCCGGATTGAATCGAGCCGTTAAATCTAGCACTTTCACGTGGAAAATGCAATTCGACGCTCTGAACGGGGAACGGGGAACGGGGAACGGGGAACGAGTTCACCACTCTGTGTTCCGCGTTCTGAGTTCCGACAACTGTCACACCTCCAATCTCTTGACTACTAATTCCAACATCCCAGCTCCTAGATCCTACATCCTAACTCCTACATCCTAAAAAAAACGGCGCCCCGAAGGACGCCGCTGTGTGTCTCACAGATACGAGCGCGTCAGGCCGCCGGTTCCTCCTCCTCGCCGTAGCTCGAAAGGATGCCGTCCATCACCTGCTGATCGGCGCGGAGCGCGTCGAGGCGGCGCGTGAGCATGTCGAAATGGTCACGCTCCATGTCGGCCATCTGTGTCAGGAATTCGCGGATGTCGGTGGCTTGCGCCATGGCCGCGGCTTCGCGATAAAAGACCTCGGCATCCTTTTCCTTGTCGATGGCGTCCTGCAGGACTTCGGCCAGGGTTTTGTATTCGGGAATGACACGCTTCATGGGAATGGTCCTGCGCTGAAGGGATTACTTCTGCTTTTTCGCGGGATCGTCAACTATCCGGATGACGTGCTCCTGCACTGCGGGTGTACCCGTCTGAACGCCGGTTGTCCCTATCTGGGCGCCTTCGGGTCCGCGAATGATGCCGAACACCTGCAGATACGCCTCGCTCTTCTTCGTCTTGATGCGCAGCGAACCGTTCAGGTTGCCTTTGTACTCCGGCGTCACGGTGATGGCGACATCGACGGATTCACCCGGCTTCAGCGTGGCGGTCTGCGGACGTACAACCGCGTTGTTCAGCGGAATGGCAACACTGCTGCCGCCCGGGACCTTGCCCGTATCGGCATAGGACGTGGCGCTGAAGGGCATTTCGAGAAGCTCCACGGGATCGGTGGACACATTCTTCACCTTCACGGTGCCGGTGATGGGTTTGCCGACTTCGCCGCCATAGAGCTGCAGATACGAGGGCTGAATATCGAGTTCACTCTTCACATCGGCCGAGAAGCGGAGCATGGTGTGCACTTCGGTCTTGCCCTTGAGATAGAGACTCACGGTCTTGCTCGCCTTGCCACGCGTGCCTTTCGGGGGTGTGAACTTCACCTGGATCTTGGCTTCGCCGCCGGGCTGAATCACCTTCTCCGAGACCACGGCCGCGGTGCATCCGCAGCTCGGGCGCACCTGATCGATCTCTACCACTTCGGCGCAGGTGTTCTTGAAAACAAAGGTGTGCTCGACCGTCTGATCGGCGTCGATGGTTCCGAAATAATAATCGGAGGTTCCGACAACCTGGAAACAGGCGGAGTTGTCACTAGCGGGCGTCTGCGCGCCCGCGGTAAGGGTCATCGCCAGCGCAAGGGCGCCAAGGGCGAAAAGTCGAATGGATGTCATCTGAATGTATCTCCTTGAATGATGTGTTCTTCCGTAACAGTCTGATGCAGGGATGCGGGTCGTGAACATCACTACAATCTACTCCCTGCGCGGGTCACGGACAAGGCGGCGGACTATCCCCACGACGGGTACGCGGATTTCGGATTGCGGCAGCACAATCCGCACGCTGCCGGTCACCTGTCCCTTGCCGTGTGTTCGAAGTCCGATACTCAGTTCCGTGCTCTCCCCCGGTTCGAGCTGTGTGCGCGCGAGGGCCACCACCACATCAGGCACAGCACGGCCGATGACACGATCGGAATGATAGGCCGTGCCCGCGGTGGTGTCCACATACTCCATCAACGCCGCCGAGACGTTGTCGAGAGTCACCGGATGGTCGGAGGAATTGTGCAACGCCGTATGCATCACGGCCGAATCACCTTCCGTGACGTCAAAACGCAGCAGCGTGGAATCGGGAATCACTTCCCCCACGATGAAGGCCTTGATTGTGAGTGTCGCGATTTGTTGTTCTCCGCCCGGCACCCGCCGGAACATCTGCACATGTTTTTCTACATGTCCGAAGGTGCCGGCGTAGGCGGTAAAATCCACCGACATCGAACCCGTGCCTTTGGGGGTCACCATGGGCGCGCTGAGCAGTGCGGCCGTACAGCCGCAGCCCGCGCGCGGTTCGAGCAGGTACACCGTGTCGGTGCCGGCGTTGGTGTACCTGAATGTGGCGCGCACCTTCTCGCGCTGTTTCACACGCCCGAAATCGTGCGTTGTTGAGTCGAAAATCAGTCCCTGTCCCGCCGCGTAGCCGGGAAGAAGACAGGAAAGAACAAGCAGCACCATCAGGGGCCGCATGAGCACAAAGTGTAAGCGGACGGGACGAAGAGCGAACCGCGTGCTACCGGGAACAGCATGGATCATGGAAGGTATCTCGCTTCTAAGCGCAGGGTCTGTATCGTGAGGGTGACGGGAGTGTACACCCTGGAAGACAATCCTTTCGTCTCTTTCCTGACGTAACCGCCGTGATATTTTTCCTTATGGAAAATGGCGCAAGTTCCTGCTGTTTCGCGTTTTGTGTCGATTCTTTCACAACGGATTTGTGTCGGGCGTGGTTCCGGTGAGAGACACTAATCTACGGGAAGTGCAAGATTCGTTCCAAAGGATGTGTAGATGGTAGTTAGGTAGATCGATCTACTCTGTCCGTGTGAGGAGACAGGATACAGGAGACAGGATGCAATCGTGTGAGCGTGTGTCTCCTGACTCCTGTCTCCTGTATCCTCACGCGATTGTGAGGAGAAAAGAGACAGGAGACAGGAACGGTGTCGCACCGTGTTTCCTGTCTCCTGTTTCCTGTGTCCTTACACCGCGCTGCATCGCAGACGCGGATGAAACGAGAGTATCGTGTATGGCAGGTTACGCAGTTACCGTTTCGCGGGCGAGTTCCTGGCCGCGATGCAGCGCCTGTTCGTTGAGCGGAATAAGATGATGGTGCCGCTCGGGAAGGACTTTGCGCAGTGCGCTGAGCACGGTCTCGATATCGACGGTCTTGCGTTTTTCGAGGAAGGCACCGAGCACGATCATGTTCATGATCTTTGTGTTCTTCATCTTTACCGCCTCTTCACTCGCGGGCACCGGCACCACATCGATGTCGGTGCGTGTGGGCGGTTCGATGATGTTGGTGCTGTCGTAGATCAGCGTCCCGCCCGGTTTCACGGCGTGTTCGAACTTGTCGAGCGAGGGCTGGTTCAGCGCCACCACCGTATCGAATTTGCCGATGATCGGACTGCTGATGTCGGTGTCGGACACCTGCACGATACAATTCGCCGTGCCGCCGCGCATTTCGGGTCCGTAGGACGGCATCCAGCACACTTCCCTGTTTTCAATCATGCCGGCATAGGAAAGCACCTGGCCCATGGACAGGACGCCCTGTCCGCCGAAGCCCGCAAAAATTACTTCTTCAGTCATGGTTGCAAATCCTCCTTCGACGGCACCTTGATGTCACCCAGCGGATAATACGGAAGCATGTTTTCGACGAGCCATTCGTTGGCCTTCACGGGGGGCAGGCCCCAGTTCGTCGGACAGTTCGAGACGATTTCCACGAAGCTTGTGCCGCGCTTGAGTTCCTGATATTTGAAGCCGTTGATGATGGCCTTCTTCGCCTTGCGCACCGCGTTGGGATTGTTCACCGCCTGACGTGTCACATAGAATGCGCCGGGCAACTGCGCGAGCAGTTCGGTGATCTTGAGCGGATTGCCGTTGAATTCGCGCTGGCGGCCGTAGGGCGAGGTCGAGGTCTTCTGTCCGAACAGCGTGGTCGGCGCCATCTGTCCGCCCGTCATGCCGTAGATGGCGTTGTTGATAAACACGATGAGCAGATTCTCGCCGCGGTTCACGGTATGAATCGTCTCGGCCGTGCCGATGGCGGCGAGGTCGCCGTCGCCCTGATACGTAAACACGTAGTGATCGGGCAGGATGTGTTTGATGCCGGTGGCAACGGCGGTGGCCCGGCCGTGCGCCGCTTCCTGCATGTCGATGTTCATGTAGTGATACGCAAACACCGAGCAGCCGACCGGCGCGACGCCGATCGTCTTGTCCTGTATGCCCAGCTCCGCCACCGCTTCCATGATGATGCGGTGCGCGACGCCGTGGCCGCAGCCCGGGCAGTAGTGCATGCGCGCGTCCTTCAGCGTGTCGGGACGCTCGCACACCACGTCGAGTTCTTCGTGGTCCAAATCGATGTCGATCTTCGGATTATCCATGGCAGGCGCCCCTATGAAACCTGTGAGTACAATTTTTCGATGACGGTGACGATCTCCTCGGGCGAGGGGATGATGCCGCCCATGCGGCCGTAGTGTTCGACCGGGCAGCGGCCGTTGACGGCGAGGCGCACGTCCTCCACCATCTGGCCGGCGTTGAGTTCGACGGCGAGAAAGGCCTTGGCGTGTTGCGCCGCATCGGTGATGACCTGCGAGGGATAGGGCCACAGCGAGATGGGACGGATGACGCCCACCTTCATGCCGTGTGCGCGGCAGATTTCCATCGCCTTGCGCGAGATGCGCGCCGAGAGGCCGTAGGCCACGAGCACCATGTCGGCATCCTCGACCTGTATCGTCTGATAGCGGATCTCGTTCTGCTCGATGACCTTGTATTTCTCCTGCAGGCGCAGGTTCACCTGTTCCATTTCCTCGGGCTGAATAAACAGCGATGTGAGCACATTCGCGGCGCGGTCGGGCGTCTTGCCGGTGGTCGCCCAGCCGGGGATCTTCCGCGCGGCACGGTCCACCTGATCGCGCAATTCCACCTTTTCCATCATCTGGCCGAGGGCGCCGTCGGTGAGAATGAGCACCGGATTGCGGTACTTCTCCGCGAGTTCAAATCCCTCGAGCACAAAGTCGGCCATCTCCTGCACCGTTGCGGGGGCAAGCACGATGAGGCGGTAATCGCCATGGCCGCCGCCCTTGACGGACTGGAAGTAGTCGCCCTGCGAGGGCTGAATGGTGCCGAGACCGGGACCGCCGCGATTGACGTTCACGATGAGACACGGGATTTCCGCGCCGGCGATGTACGAGATGCCCTCCTGCATCAGACTGATGCCGGGGCTCGAGGACGAGGTCATGACGCGGCCGCCCGCGCCGCCTGCGCCATAGAGCATGTTAATCGAGGCGACTTCGCTCTCGGCCTGCAGGATCGAGGCCTTTGTGCGCAGCCACGCTTCGCGTGTGAGGTATTCGAGCACTTCCGACTGCGGAGTGATCGGGTACCCGAAATAGGCGTCCATGCCGGCGCGGATCGCGGCTTCGGCAAGGGCCTCGTTGCCTTTCATGAGTCGCAGCTCACCCATTGAGATATCTCCTGAGGTTCTTCGTTGTGTCGGTGGGAGGCGGGGTCAGTTGGCCGGTGTTTCGCCGACCTTGACGCTGATGTCGGACGTCACGTTGCGGATTTCGGCGACCGGGATCTTCGCCTTTGTCTTTTTATCCTCGCGGTACACCGTGATGACGGCGTCGGGACACACGAGCGCGCAGTTGGTGCACCCTGTGCAGGTGTCCTCGACCAGCACGGCGTAGTGATACCCCTGTTTGTTGATATCCTTCGCCATGGCAAGCGACTGCTGCGGACAGGCGACCACGCACAGTTCACATCCCTTGCATTTTTCTATGGCGATATCGATGGTGCCACGAATGGACGGCATGATTCACTCCATGTTTACGGTGGACTATAAGATATATCCCTGCGCCTTGCGGGGCGCGGCATGTACGGAAGAGAAGAATCGAAGGAAGAGGTTCAAAACAAATCAGGAGGGAGTAGGTACTACGTGATAGAAAAGGTGCTTCGTAGGTTCAACAAGTTATCGGTTTGCGGACGAGGAAACAAATCGCGGGGGTGGGAGTAGGTGGGTAGTTGGTAGATGGTAGATGGGTAGATCGGTCTTTTCTGTTCGTGTGAGGAGACAGGATACAGGAGACAGGAGACATGGGTTGATTCGAAACCTGTCTCCTGTCTCCTTTCTCCTGTATCCTCACGGGGGTGTGAGGAGGAGGTAGATCGGTCTTTTCTTTTCGTGTGAGGAGACAGGATACAGTAGGCAGGAGACACGAATTGATTCGAAACCTGTCTCCTGTCTCCTTTCTCCTGTATCCTCACGGGAGTGTGAGGAGGAGGTAGATCGGTCTTTTCTGTTCGTGTGAGGAGACAGGATACAGGAGGCAGGAGACACGGGTTGATTCGAAACCTGTCTTCTGTCTCCTTTCTCCTGTATCCTAATGCGGGTGTGAGGAGGAAGCATACAGGAGGCAGGAGACACGGATTGATTCGATGCCTGTCTCCTGTCTCCTTTCTCCTGTATCCTCATGCGGGTGTGAGGAGGAAGCATACAGGAGGCAGGAGACATGGGTTGATTCGAAACCTGTCTCCTGTCTCCTTTCTCCTGTATCCTCACGGGAGTGTGAGGAACAAACAAACCGGAGGCGGCGGCGACCTTGATCCAATACAGAGTATTCGGCATGTTGCACTGAATGGACGGCGCAAAGAATATCGCATTGGTGCACGACTGGCTCACGGGCATGCGCGGCGGGGAGAAATGCCTCGAGGTGCTATGCGAGCTGTTTCCGGATGCGCCCATCTACACGCTGCTGGGCTACAAGGACGCCGTTTCCGACACCATCGCGTCGCACGACATACGCAGCAGCTTCCTGCAGAAGATGCCGAAGGCACGGACGATGTACCGGCAATACCTGCCGCTGTTTCCGCGCGCGATCGAGTCGCTCGATCTGCGCGGACACGACCTCGTCATCTCCTCGAGTCATGCGGTGGCGAAGGGTGTGCGGACGGATCCGGGAGCGCTGCACATCTCGTACGTGCACACGCCGATGCGGTATGTGTGGGACATGTTCGATCAGTACTTCAGCCGCGAACAGGTGGGGCGTGTGAAACGCGCCGTGGCCCGTCTCGCGGCGACGCGTCTGCGCGCCTGGGACGTGCGGAGCTGTCCGCGCGTGCACCACTTCATCGCAAATTCCGAATACGTACGCGGACGCATTCAGCGTTTCTACGGGCGCGAAGCGGCGGTGATTTATCCGCCCGTCGACACACAGCGTTTTCATGTGTCGCACGATTCCGACGGCGGCTTCCTGATGGTGTCGGCACTTGTGCCCTACAAACGTGTCGACCTTGCCATACGCGCCTTCAACGAGCTGGCACTCCCGCTGCGTGTCATTGGTGACGGACCAGAGCGGCGCACGCTCGAGGCGATTGCGGGTCCGACAATACGCCTGGACGGCTGGGTCGACGACGCGGGCATCGAGCATGCGATGGCACAATGCGCGGCCCTCATCTTCCCCGGTGAAGAGGACTTCGGCATCGTGCCCGTCGAGGCCATGGCCTGCGGCAAACCCGTCATCGCGTTCCGCAAAGGCGGCGCCACAGAAACAGTGCGCGAGCGTCTCAGCGGACTCTTTTTCGATGAACAGACGCCGGCCTCCCTCGCCGCGGCGGTCCGCAGATTTTCCCGCACCGACTTCGATCCCCTCTCCATCCGCGCACACGCCGAAACCTTCGACCGCGAGATCTACCGCCAGAAGATGGCTGCGTTTATCACCGAGAAGTGGCACGCCTGGCAGCGGTAGGGAGAGCGGGACAGCGGGACAGCGGGACAGCGGGAGAGCGGGACAGCGGGAGAGCGGGAGAGACCCGATGTTTAACATAGCAAGCCTCGCACGTGGTGTTTAGATTTCTGTTTGCCCAAAAACATCCACACCTCGCGGAGGCTTGCTATGCAGCAACGTACACAGCCCACGTTTGACGATCAACCTATTT
>JACRFB010000017.1 GCA_016218045.1 Ignavibacteriota bacterium | reverse complement strand
TGTCGGAGTATCGGATCAGCGTGCCATCGAGACTGCGTCCGGTCAATCGCTGGACCAGCCGTTGGACCGTCAGGAGGCCGAACGGCACGGAAAATTTCCCGCACCATCGCACGCTGTTCATCAACTCTGTGAAGCGGCGGATTTTTTCGGGAGTGACCGGGCCGGTAATAGTCGACGTGATGATGCGCCGGTCGTTTTCGGTCGACACTTGATGCGCCCGCGCATCAAGCCCCAACGGTGAGTTATCGAAGTCCGGGCCGTAGTGATTTGCATCGTTCGAGATAAGAAAGACAATATCGCGGGCGGCGACGAGACGGTTCTTGGTAATGTATTCCCCAAGCACTTCGGCAAGACGCGCGGACACCGAGTCGAGTTGCTCGAACGACATCGCCGTCACCATGATCGGTGTAATCTTCACCCCTGGATTGAAGTGTTCCACAAAGGGAATCAGCGCCTCGATCGAGTGCTCCAGTGCGTGCGCGCGTGAGTCGATACGCACGATGCTGCTGTCGAGCCGTTCCTTTAAAAAGTCTCTCAGAGGTGACACACGCACGCTACCGTAGGGGCCGGTCCAGTTGCGAAAATCGTCGAGGAGAAGGACACCCGATGGGTCGCCGATTTCTTTTCGCACAGTCGCGTGTGTCACCCCGAAGATTACAACCTCGGAAGCGTGCAGGTCGCGAAACAACGGGTAGCCGACGCGGGCCGAGTACAGATAGTCGTCGTGAGGGGCGATCGCTGCAACGATCCCCGAGAGCGGCGTTGAGGCCTTCTCTGATTTTTCGAGATGGGCCACGAGCCGTTTCATCTGCTCGCCATCCCAACAAAAACCGACATCATCGCGGATGGGTCGCACATTTTGTGCCGCCGCGCTGGAGAATAAAAGGGTCAGAAAAAAAATCGTGCAGTACTTCATAGAAATGCAAAATACGCGCAGAAGCACACAATCGGAATTTTGTCACGGTCTCCTTGAATGGATGGAGATTCGGAATCTGTTCCGCATGACGCCGATGGATCTGAAGTGTGGATATTGCGATATTCTTGTTCTCACTGTTCACACCCATCTCCGTCGCTGAATTCCCTACGATGATCCTCAGAGGAATATTTGTTGAGCTGCAAGAACGGTTTCGCCGCCGGCCGGTGATCGGGGTGGCAGGGAACACGTTCCTGATCGTTGCCGCGGGTGCAATAGGCCTGCTGACGGGCGCTGTCATTCTCCTTTTCAACTGGAGTGTGGAATTCTCCGGTTCGTGGTTCCTCGGTCTATTTTCCTCCGCGAAGGGGGGCGACGCCTGGTCCTGGGTTCTGATCCCGCTCATCCCCGCCTTTGGCGGACTGTGCGTGGGTTTGCTGAACACCCATGTCTTCCGCGGCGGTTCGGGCCATGGAGTGACAGAGGTCATCATGGTGACCCGGTTCTCCCGCGGTTTCATTCGGAAAAGAATCGTTCTTCAGAAACTCATCGGCGCATCCCTTTCGATCGGATCCGGCGGAGGAG
Source organism: Ignavibacteriota bacterium (assembly GCA_016218045.1). Taxonomy (NCBI): domain Bacteria; kingdom Pseudomonadati; phylum Ignavibacteriota; species Ignavibacteriota bacterium. The sequence continues at coordinate 11,775 of JACRFB010000017.1, read as the reverse complement.
GAGGAAGAGAGGGCCCGATTGTGCATGTAGGTGCTGCGGTCGCTTCGATTCTATCGAGCGTACTCCGATTGTCGCGCGATCATGCGCGCACGCTCATCGCTTGCGGCGCGGCGGCAGGTATCAGCGGTATCTTTAACGCACCCATTGGCGGTGTGATGTTCGTGCTTGAGGTGATTCTCGGGGATTTCCGCGTGAAAACGTTTACTCCTGTCGTGGTCGCATCAGTTGCCGCCACTGCGTTGACACGCAATGCATATGGGGCATTCGCTCTGGTGCATAGTCCGCCAATCGGAGCCATCGCGGCACACGAGTACGTCTGGTTCGTTGTGCTCGGCCTATGCATCGGGATCGCTGCCGCAGGATTTACACGCACTGTCGGTGTAGTGGAGCATGTTCTCTATAAATACGTCAGGGTTTCCGCGTCCATAAAGCCGGCCATTGGTGGGCTGGCCGCAGGGATATGCATCCTGTTTCTGCCGATGTTGATGGAGCATACATACGATCCCGTCAATGCAGCGCTCGATTCCTCATACCCGGTATGGATACTGCTTGTTGCGGGTATCATGAAGCCCGTGCATGCTGCGTTTACAGTCGGCTCAGGCGGCACCGGCGGACTCTTCGCACCCGCACTCAAGAGCGGCGCAATGCTGGGCAGCGCTTTCGGCCTGATGCTGATGTGGCTGCATCCCGGCATGGCCGCATCAGCCACGCCGTACGCGGTGGCGGGAATGGGGGCGATGCTTGCAGGAACGATGCACGCACCGTTGACGGCAATACTCATGGTGATCGAAATATCAGGGGATTATGGCATCGTTCTACCTGCGATGCTTTCCTCGGTACTCGCGGTTCTTGTCGCGCAGCGCCTGCTCGCCGCATCGATTTACACGCGTGATCTCGATCCCTCCTCGGGCCGGATCGGATCGTTCGCATACTTGCCCTTGTTAAGTTCGATCGACGTCGGGCAACTCGTGGACCGCAGCGCCCCGGTGGTGCCGCTCGTGTTGCCCCTCCGCCAAGTCCTCGCGCTCTTCGAGCAATCGGAAAGCAGCGCGCTTCTCGTCACCGACGATGACGGACGCTATCGCGGTATCATCGAATTTGAGGATGTGCGGACATTTATCACCGATGCCGCATCGGCATCAACGCTCTTGGCGGCCGATGTCATGCTGGACGGCGTGGCGTTGGTTCACGAAGAGACGACTCTCGATGTCGTGATGAAACTGTTCGATACGGGGGGCTGGACGGCGCTGCCAGTGGTACACGCAGAAAGCGGCCGCCCTGTCGGCATACTCGGATCTCACGAGGTACATCGCTTCTACCGCATCTCCGTCGCACGCGAAACGTAGACGTCCGGTCCTAACGTGCCGGCCAAATGCGCACTTTGGATGAGGCCGTCGCAATATGCGCGCCATCGTGAGAAAAGGAGAAACGGAACTGTTTCTCCGAATCTTCCCACAGCGATTCGCGGTGCGTGAACCTGCTGTGCCGCGTTCCTCGTGTCGTTTCGCAGAGATCAACTGTTCCGGTTCCCGCATCCATGAGCGCAAGAGTTTCTCCGTCGCGCGAAAATATCGCGTCGAGCGGAGTGCCAGACGCAGACGAATATGTTGCACGCGTGGCCGAAGTCTCCGCATGGATCAATACAACAGCACCCTCAGGCGAATGGGCAGCGATACTTTTTCCATCCGCCGCAATACTGACCGGCCCCGTGAAACCCTTTGGAATCGACACGCGATACATCATTCTGCTGTCGCGTGTCGTGAACGTGTAGGCCGAGTCGCCTGCCGCAATTACCAGATATTCAGCATTGGCACTGAACGCGGCACGGGGCGCTTCCATCCCACGCGGCGCGGGTAATACCCGGGTGATTCTGGGATTATACTCGTCCACCATCACGGTGTCGGATGCGACAGACATCACAAGCACGGACGCATCGCGAAAGGCGAGTTCGAATTGGTATACTATCGCGGGGAATTGGATGGAATCGCGCAGGGCGCCTGTCTGCGTATCAAACAGCAGAATCTGATCCGACAGCACGGCCACTATCGACGCATCCGGAGAGTATTCGAGACGAGCCACTATCGGAGTAGAAAATCGAATTCGCCGCACCTCCATCCGCTTTGCGATATCAAACAGAACCAGCGTGTGCTGGCGGGTATCCACCGAATCGAGAAGACACAACGCGGCACGATCGCCCAATGGCGACATCGCGGCCGCTCCCATGAACTCGCCAGGATTTGGGAATGCCGCCAACAGGTTCCCTTCCAGCGTGTCCCATATCTGGAGAACAGGCGTTCGTGCTGAAGGGCCGGGCCGTCGCGACCAGACCGCTAGCCGTGATCCATCCACACTCCATTCAATGTCGTCAATCACTTCGAGTCGCGTGTCGAGCAGAAGCAGGGATTGCCGGACATCGAGCCAGTAGGTCCCGAGGTAATATCCGGCCAAGAGGAGGAAAAACGCGACAACCGCTGCAGCAATGTGATGCGTCGAGAACGACCACGGCGAGTTCTTCCGCGGACCGGAGGGAGGGGCTTCCTTAATCGTCCGATACGACCACGCGCTGGGATAGGACTTGTCGGCGGCGGATGCTCCGCTTTCGTCGTGTGTCGAAGCTGCAGACATATGTTAATCGCGCTTGAAGTGAGGAAGGTTCTCGGGGAGCACAATCGAAATCTCGACGTGGCCCGCGTACTGCCCGTCTTTGAACCATGGGTACTGGCAGATCAGTTTTTTGCGCCCGGACTTTTCAATCGTGTATAAATTTTCCGTCCCGTCACGCAGCATATCCCTGAGCTGGGTTCGTGACGGTTCGGGATGACAATCGAGAACGTTGCTCCCGATCAGGGCCGCGCCACCCTCATTTCGAAAGGTCTGCACCGAAGCGTTGTTCATCGAGACAATGGTGCCTTTTGCATCACAGACCGTGATCGCGCACGGCAATTCGTCGGCCCAGGATTGATCGTGACTCATGGATTCTCCAGAGTATGCTGATTACTGTCTACCATTCCCGCAGCACACGCGTGGAAGTGCGGAACCGCTTTTGGTGTTCACGACAGATGTGTTCCATCCGGGATAAGCAGACGGGAACCCTCAGGCGCGTGAATATGCGTGGTCCCGCTCACGGTAATGCCTGCGCCGAACACCACGTCACCGTGAACCTGAAATTCAGTGCACTGGATTAGCGAGGGCGGTCCAAACGGGAATCGTTCATCGAGTTGTTGCAACACGCGGTAATACCGCGGATCGAGAGACACAACAACGGGGATGTCTTTTGAGGGAACGATATGATAGTCCTCGGTCATAGCGTAGGCATCCGAGCGTACGGCGACCAAGTCGTCGGTGGTCTTCACAGGAGCGAATCGGGATCGCGGAACACGCAGTGCGGCCGCTTTTCCGAACAGCGATATTGCAGCGCCCATTGCCGATTCGGGTTGAATCACCTGCGGTGATGTTGGATCCCGCGGGTCGAGCGTCTTTGTATTGCGGATAAGCGGAAGCGGAACGGTGCCGCCATGCTGATCGAGGAGGTGGTCGAGCGCGAACAGGTCGATCCACACATTGTTGGTATTGAAGTAGCGGTGCACAGTCACGTCCTCGAACGCGTCACGTTCCGCTGGGGGGCATTGAGCGGATTCGCGAAGGGTCAGCCGGCCATCGCGCAACTGTGCCAGATGACCGCCCTTTTTATCGGCGGGAGTCCGGTCTGCAACCTCCATAAGAAATTCGATGCCGTTTCTGCTCATGTGGGCGGCGATTGCGGGATCAAGCGCGGCACCTAAATTATCCGCGTTGGACACAAAGGCGTATCGAATGCCCGATCGAATAAGTGCATCGAGCACACCGGTCGATTTCATCGTGGTGTAGATATCGCCATGTCCAGGAGGGCACCATCCAAGTTCAGGCACACGCGGGTGCTCGGCGGGGGTGAGGTCCGCGGCGAGAATTTTTGGAACTTTGTTCTGCAGAAAGGAGAGAGGCACGACGGACCCAAGGTCCGGATACCGGGAAAGTGCGGCGAGTGTGTCGTTCTGCGTGTTGTAGGAGTCCATAAACAGAATCGGCAGGGACATGCCGTATGACTTTCGCCGATGCAAAATCTGTCGCGCGATGAGATCAAGAAACGATAAGCCGTTTTTGACTTCGATGAGACTTTTCGCCCGTTCGAGTCCCATGCTTGTCCCGAGTCCGCCATTGAGCTTTATCACGGCGAATCGATTGAGCAGACCTCGGCTTTCTTCTTCGGGAGGAGCGGCGAGTTCTTGATAATCGGGAACGGAGCGAACGGGTGTTATGTCATCTCCTCCGAGCATCCCTGTCGCGCCCGCAGCGAGCGCAAGGAACTGCCTGCGAAATGTGGCAATAGCAGGAGCTGCAACGTGAGCGCCGCGCATCTTTTCTTCGAAGAGCGCGAGTTTCTCCTCGATTGTCATGTCTTCAACGTCAGTTCGAGGTGCGTGCGACAAGGGCGAGTGATTCTCCTGCGGCGTGTATCGTGCGCTCGAGGATGGAATCATCGTGCGCGAGCGACAGGAATGCCGCTTCGAATTGTGACGGCGCGAGGTAGATCCCGCGTTCGAGCATGGCTGAGAACCAGCGGCCGAAGGCGGCAGTATCAGAGGCGCGCGCGTCGTCCCAATTCCGGACAACCCCATCCTTAAAAAACAGGGTGAACATCGAACCGACGCGGTTCGTGACATAGGGCAGACCGAGTGCGTCGAGGTGGTGTTGTATTCCCGCACAGAGCGCCGATGCGCGCTGTTCCAGGAGTTCATATACGCCATCTTCTGCAAGCACCTCGAGTGTCGCGAGACCCGCGGTCATGGCCAGAGGATTGCCGGAGAGCGTTCCTGCCTGGTACATCGGTCCTGCCGGGGCGACAAGTTCCATCAGATCCTTTCGTCCGCCATACGCGCCCACTGGCAGGCCGCCGCCGATGATTTTTCCGAGAGTGGTAATATCGGGAGTGATGCGGAACAGTTCCTGCGCTCCGCCTCGCGCGACACGGAAGCCGGTCATAACCTCGTCGAAAATCAGGAGTATCCCCTCGCGTGTGCAGAGCGTGCGCATGCTTTCTAGAAATCCTTCGTCCGGCGGAACACATCCCATGTTTCCGACAACAGGTTCCAAAATGACACAGGCGATCTCCCCGCGATGCGCCTCGACGAGGGCTTCGACGGAGGCGATGTCGTTGAAACGCGCGGTGAGAGTATCACGCGCAATTGATGTGGTGACGCCGGGCGAATCGGGGAGTCCCAGTGTTGCAACTCCGGAACCCGCCTTGATCAGGAAGGAGTCCCCGTGACCGTGATAACATCCTTCAAATTTCAGAATCTTTTCGCGGCCTGTGGCTGCGCGCGCCAGGCGGATTGCCGAGAGTGTTGCCTCTGTCCCCGAGTTCACCATACGCACCATCTCGATGGAGGGAACAAGGGAGATGATACGCGAAGCGAGTTCGTTTTCCAGCTCCGTCGGAGCGCCGAAACTGGTCGCGCGGTCGAGCTGTGCATGAAGCGCTTCGCGGACTCTCGGATGTCCATGGCCGAGGATGAAAGGACCCCAACTCCCGATGTAATCGATGTACTCGTTCCCATCGACGTCGGTGAGGATGGCCCCCGATGCGGATTTAAAAAAAATGGGCTGGCCGCCGACGGCGCGAAAGGCGCGCACGGGCGAGTTTACTCCGCCGGGGATCAGAGTGCGGGCTTGTTCAAAGAGACGTCGCGAAGTGTCGATGGATTTCATTGCTGTATTGGCTGTCCTGGTTATTCGGGCGGAACATACCAATATACTCGATGCCGCGACGGGTGAAAACCCTCGTCAATTCATGCGTCGTCGTCGAAGGATGTCAAACCGAACACACGCACCATGTCCCATATCAGCGCGGGATTCCGCGTCAGCGCCACGCGGAAAACTCCCCAGATCGTCCTTTTCTCGGGCTTCAAGGCGAGGACTCCAGCCGCGATGCGGTTCAACGTTTCATCGGAATAGCCATGGACGGCTTCCTTGATGCGGTAATACATCCGATGTTTTGCTCCGTACCCCTTGTCCCATTGGCGCTGATAATCGCCAAGGCGCTGCGGTGAGTTCTCGCGCAGCGCTGCTATCACGGCCTCGCCTGCCAGACGTGCCGCACGCATGCCTGATGTGATACCTCCTCCCGAGACGGGGTTTACCTGATGCGCAGCATCACCAACCAGCACCACATTGCGGGACACGACCGACTCGAGTGTCGCAGCGCAGGGAACCCCTCCGGCGACCGTTGTCAGTATGCCCGCCTGCGGGTACGTGCGGGCGACAAAGTCCTGTAAATAGGACAAAGGACTCCGTTTTTTTGCCGCCATGCCGCTGATCCCGAGTCCGACATTTGCCGTGTTCCGTCCCTTCGGGAATACCCACAGGTAGCCCATGGGCGCGACGGATTGGCCGAAATAAAAATCGCAGGCGTCGTCCTCAACAGGGATATTGGAGAGTGTCATTTGTGCGCAACACTCCATGTCGCGGAGGCGTGTCTCGGTACGTAGTCCCGCCCAGCGACCGACGCGTGACTCTACCCCGTCGGCACCGACAATGATGCGTGCGCGTTCGATGGTCGCGCCGTTGTTCCCCTTAACGCGGACGCCCGCGAAGCCGTCCTCACCGGGGACCAGCGCATCGACGTACGATTTTGTTCGTACGACCGCGCCGGCTTCGCTCGCGAGGCGAGCGAGGTCGTAGTCGAATATTCTGCGTTCCAGAACATATCCGTGTCCGCCAAGATCCGGCTCCACCATGTTTCCGTCCGGGGCGATGAGGCGAAAGCGGCGGATGGTAGACGCGATCCAGCGCGGGTCCACATCAACAAGTTCGCGCAGACTGGTATCGCTGACTGCTTCGCCGCAACGCACCGGCATGCCGATGTCGCGATCCTTTTCGAGCATAAGAACGGAATAGCCCGCTGCGGCAACGGTGCGCGCGAGCGTGCTTCCCGCAGGTCCTGCTCCCACGATGATGACGTCCCACACAGGGCTCATTTTCCGGCCTCCGGCAAAACCCCGGCGCCAGGTTTCAAAAAGATGAGCGCCTCGAAGGGACACACCCACACACACTTTGCACAGTTGGTGCAACGATCCTCAATCAGTGTAATGCGCGCTTCCTGCAGTTCGATTGCGTCTTCGGGACAGACACCCACGCAGCATCCGCAAAAATCGCAGGCATCGTCCTTGATCTGTATCAACAGCACTCGTGGTCCTTTCCGTGTGAATAACGAAGGAATATACATGCTCGAGCGAGGAAAAACAGAGAGGGCGTGCATCGTTGGATGCGCGCCCTCTGATGGAAGTCTTTGCGCGGATCAGGGCACGACGGCGATGCGCTGTGTTTTCACAAACACCGGGGCGCCATTCTCGTCCTGTAATTGCAGTGTCAGCAGATAGCTGCCCGCCGGAGTGTCGCCTGGCATCCACTGCGCGGTGTAGATGCCGGCATCGGCCGTGTGCTGCGCAATACGCGCAACCTCGCGACCGAGCGCGTCATTGACGGTAAGAAGGACAGCGCTGCGCTGCGCAAGAGAGTAGCGGATCAGTGAGCGCGCGGACTGGGACACGGGATTCGGGTAGGCGGCATCCAACGAGTAGGTGTTTCCGCCGAGTTTGTATTCAACTGTCGCTGTGGGCGAATACGAGAACGTGCCGTCAACATCCATCTGCCTCAGGCGGTATTCGTAGAATCCGGCATCGCGGACCGTCCTGTCCAAAAACATGTACTGCATGTCGGTATAAGTCGTGCCATGACCTTTCACAAAATCGAGTGTTGTCCATACATCCGATGCGACAGGACGCCGCTCTACATAAAAGCCCGCATTACCGCGTTCCGAGGCCGTGATCCATTTCACGGCGACAACATCACCCTGCTGGGTCGCTTGAAAAAGTGTGAACTCCACCGGCCAGTCGATATTGGTCAAGTCGTTCATGGGGCTGAAAGGCTGATTGTCGTTCTGACCTTCTATCCAGTACCCTGAGAACGCAGGTACAACCTGATTCCCGTAGACGTAGAAGGATGCAACGCCAGGTCCGGGTGCGAGCGGGACGAGCTTGAACGTACACAGTGTCCGGCGCGTATTTTGCGGATAGGGGATGTTGCTGAAATTGGGGTGTGATTCCCCGTAGAGGCAGATATCCGGTGCGATAAGGTTTGTATCAAGTTTTGGATCAGAGTCGGATTGGAATCCTGCACCGGCAAACCGGTGGTTCATCACACTTTTGTTCGTGACGGTAAATAACGCAGGGTCGTATGCAAGTGCGACATAGATCGCCTCAAGGCGAAACGACACGCCGCTTGGCGTGTAGAACTCCGCGGCCAGTTGCACGCTGTCGTCACTGGCGGTGAGCAGAATGAGATCGCAGCCGGCACCTTGAGCGTGAAGTGTTGTGGTTGAAAACGACATCATCGCTGTGAGTAACAACAGGAGAGTGACAATTCTTTTCATGGGGCCTCGCTGGCGAAGGGAAGTCGGATTCTATGGAAAAACAATAATAACGAAAGACTTGGTATCGATTCAAGCACCATGTGCAAGAGCCTCGTTTGCACGTTCGCTGCGCACTGCGCGGCAACACAGGGAAGTAAAAACAAAGCCCGGATCACAACGATCCGGGCTTTGAAAATCCGTGGTGCAGGGACTTATTTGACGAGCGTCATCTTGATGGTCTTCGAGAAGCTCAGATTGCTCTCGATGCCGGTCATTGTGATAGTCGCGATGTACTGACCGCTTTCGAGTGTGGTCGCATCGAAAGGAACAGTATGCACGCCGGCTTCCACCGCGCCATTGACGAGCGTGGTTATGGTGCGGCCGAGCACGTCGGTCACGACGAGACGCACCTGGCTGCGCTCGGGGGCGCTGAAGCGGAGCATCGTCGAAGGATTGAAGGGATTCGGATAATTCTGATCGAGATCGAAGTTCGTAGCCGAGAATGCCTGGCTGCCGTCTTTCGGAATGCCGTGAGTCTTCATCCAATTCAGCTTGATCGCAAGATTGTCGAAGCTGTTGATCATGCCGTTGCCATCGCTGTCCATGTAGCAACCTTCGGCGGTCTGCCACGGCACAGACGTCTGACCTTCCCACTTGTAATACGTAAACGGATTGGTCGCGAAGTCCAGACGATAGCGTGCTGGACCGCTCAACCACGTCGAGCGAAGGTTCGCATTGGTTATATAGGTATTGAGCGCCCTGCGATCGCCGTAGTTCACCAGACCGTCGTTATTCACGTCGCCCGGCCAAACGATACACGGGGTCTGGCCCTGGTTGAGGAGCATGGTGAGACCATACAGATACTCATCGCCGTACAGGTTGCACGTGTTCATCGTGTTGAACACCAATTCAATGCGGTAGAATCCCGGCGAGAGGCTGAGTGTGATGGGTTGAATGCCGTTCAACACCTGATTTGCGGGTTTGGTTGCCGCCCACGAGTGAGTCGCAACAAGCTGCGGATTAGGACCGACAGTGTAGAAGCGCGCGGTGAGCTGGGCGTTGACCTGCTGTGAGAGCGGGTAGCTGATCGAATATTTCACGTACACTGTACCGGGGACGTTGTAATACTGCACCGGATTACCGCTTTGGTCCGTCATCTCAAAAGCGATGCCGCCATCGGGCACGTAGCATCCTTCGTCCGCGCCGATGGACGGTGTAGTCGGATTGCGCGGGTCACCATCGAGGTCGTTGGCCACACCCAGAGCCGTGCCCTTGCGCACGAGGCGGCGGTTGTTGTCCATGTGCAGGTCGGTCGCGCTGACATAACCCGGATCGATGTTGATGGAATTCGGCTGATTCGAGGCCGCGAGGAAGGCCGGCACTGTGTTGTAGTACGTGCCGTTGTAGTACGCGATATACGTGTTTGTTGGAGCCGAGCTAAACCAGTTGTTGTAGTTGAAGTTGCTGCCGCCAGTGAAGGTTGTTCCGTATGAATACCACAGGAGATTGTATGTGGTCGAGGCGGAGCTGTTCTTGATCGTGTTGTTACGGACGTCGACGTCGGTGCTGTAGTACAGCATGAAGGCGTACATCCACGCGTAACTCGGCACTCCGGTGCCGCCGCCCACGTTGATGCTGTTGTGCCAGAAGTCGCAATTGTTATGGTAATAGGCGTAGATGCCGTAGTTGTAGTAGTTGCCGTTGCAGGCGATCATGTTGTTCACAATGCGCGCGCGGCTGATGTTGCCCACCATGTTGTTGTACCAGAAATACAGGCCCATGTACCCGGTAAGGACGGTGTTGTTCTCAATTTCCATACCGTTCACATACTGCATCATCACGCCGTAACCGTACATGTTCAACGGGCTGCCGCTGATGTAGTTATTCTTCACCTTCAACTGGTCGGTGTACAGCGCGTAAATGCCGTAATAGTACCCGTTCGTCATGGTGTTGTACTCATAACGAATGTTCGTCGGACCGTTGCCGTACGTGCCGTAAATCCAGACGCTCGAATATCCGCCGTCCATGGTGCAGTGATGGACGTAGTTGTTTGAGGTCATGCCATAGGCGTACTGGTACCATCCGCCCATCACTACCGGGAAGAAATAGTAGTTGTACGCGAGGGGGTTGGACGTTGCCTTGATGTTGCAGTTCATCACCTCGTTGTCGGTGGCGTTGTCCTGAAAATGCAGAGCGTAGCCGTAGGCGTAGCTGTATGCTCCCGCACTGGAATAGGCCTCGATGGTGAGGTTTTTGATGACGATCCACTTCGCGCTGTTCAGCTTGAACGTGGCGTTGTAGCTGTAATGCTGATAGGTCAAAATGCGCGTGGTCTTGTTCACCCCATCAAAGGTGATGGTGTTTGTGGACGACGCACCGGTGATCGCAGGGAGATCGACCATCTCGTTATACGTTCCGGCGGCAACCGTAAATGTGACGGGGCCACTCACACCGTTTGCCACAAGCGCGTTACGCGCGCCGTTGAAAGTGGTGAAATTTGTGACTCCCGATCCACCAGGATCGATGGTGTAACTGCCGCTCATCGGCTGCGCCAGCGCGGCCGCTGAGAGCACAAGGGCGAACAGCGCCATGGAACTCAAGCGCAAAATCAGTTTCGACATACCCGGCCTCATAATAAGTTGGATGGTGGTGTATATGGCGTGCGTATTATGCATGCAGGCGCGGGGCGGGAGTGCCTCGCGGTTGGACGAGAAGAGTATCAGTTTTGGGGAGTATCGCGGTAAAAGCGGGAAAGCGGACCCTACCAGCATTTCAAACTTACATGAAGGGTATTCAAAACGCAAATAGGAATCCTACTCATACAATGTGTTTTTTGGAGATCGCGGTTTGGTACCGGTAAAACTGCGAAGGCCGTTGGTGCGTTCGAGTATCTGGACATGTTGTATTCTTCAGCAGTCTGGGTGCAAAAATAATAAAAGGCCGCGATACTGAGATCGCGGCCTTCAATGTCTCACGGCGTGGGGCGCCGGAGAAACTCCTTTCTATTGGCGGGCTGGAAGGATTCCGTCAGCCATGAATGATCAGAGTTATTTCACGAGCGAGAGTTTGATCGACTTCGAGAAATTGATGCCGCTCTCGATGCCCGTCATGGTGATCGTGGCGATGTACTGGCCGCTCTCGAGCGTCGCCGCATCGAAGGTTGCCGTGTGTACACCCGCGTCCACCGCGCCGTTCACCAGCGTCGTGATCTCGCGGCCGAGCAGATCCGTGACGACGAGGCGCACTGTTGCACGCTCGGGCGCCGCAAAACGAATCGTGGTCGTCGGGTTGAACGGATTCGGATAGTTCTGATCCATGTCGAAGCTCTC